>JASHQK010000535.1 GCA_030039195.1 Candidatus Sulfotelmatobacter sp. | reverse complement strand
AATGCGTCAGGGACAAGCACAGCTAAGTCGACCCTTCCGCTCGGCGAAGGACGACGACCGGTGGTTATAGTGGATACTCGCCCTCATGTTCTGTATTTGATCGACCACCTTTGCGCCGTAGGCGGAGCTGAGGCGGCGTTGGTACGAACTGCGCGGCTCCTCCCGCGGGACCGATACCGGTGTACAATCGGCACGTTCCGACTCAAGCCGGGATTGCCAATTCTCAAAGATTCACCATGGCCGGTTTTCGAATTTCCATTCGATGGCGCGTCGAACGCGCAAGCTCTTCGGACAATCTTCCAACTTCGCCGTTTCATACGCACGGAAAAAGTGGACATCGTTCACACATTCTGCGAGTCAGCAAACCTCTGGGGAGGTCTTGTCGCTAAGCTGAGCGGCTGTCCGGTTTTGATCTCAAGTCGCCGTGATATGGGTATTCTGCGACAGGCGAAGCACCGTTTCGCTTATCGCCTCCTCAATCCATTCGTCAACCAGGTGCAGGCGGTTTCGAGCGCAGTGCGCCGCTGGGCGATCCGCGAGGAGGCCCTCGACCCGAAAAAGATCATCACAATTCCTAACGGCATTGATATCGACGAGGTCGATCGTGTCCAAGCAATCCCTCAATTGCGCAGCATGCTTGGACTGCCGGAAGACTCGCGGCTCATTCTTACTGTCGGGAACCTGCGCCGCGTCAAAGGGATTGACATCCTGATTCACGCAGCTCATCGTGTCTGCCGCGAGTACCCGAACGCCGCATTCCTCATTGCCGGCGGCTACGCGGACTGTCGCTACTTTAAGGAGTTGAAACGATTAGTCGCGGACCTGAATCTCGCGCTGCATGTGCATTTCCTGGGTGAATGCAGGAACGTGCAATCCCTGCTTCATTCCTGCGACATGTTCTGCCTCTTGTCCCGAAGCGAGGGAATGTCCAATGCCCTACTCGAAGCCATGGCTTGCACTCTTCCTTGCATAGTCACTGCAGTCGACGGAAATCTCGATGTTATTGAAGATGGGCGGACCGGGTTTCTCGTTCCCTGCGAAAACCCGGAGGCCGCGGCGAATCGGATTCTCTACCTGCTGCAACATACGGATCATGCCCGCGAGCTCGGACGAGTTGCTCGTGACGTTGTGCAGGAGAGGTTCTCGGCCGCAGCAATCGTCAAGGAACTGGCGAGTGTATATGACAGGCTTCTTCAAACGCATCCGAGTTTCATCCCCAATCGTCCCACTCAGCCCCAACATTCTTCTTAGCGAGTCTGCATAGCCCGTATGCAAGAGGTTAGAGTTTCTTCGGAATTCAGCGCGATCATAGCCAAGAGTACCTTGGAATTAGAGCCCTTTCTGAACGAATTACAGAAACTGGCCTCCTCTGCGATCGAGCCCAACGTCTTCTATGAGCCATGTATGCTTGTGCCGGCAATGCGCTGGCTCGCTGGGACATCGGACATTCGCTTAGTACTCCTCTTCCGTGGTGGGGACGATCGATGCTCGCGTGAACTCTGCGGATTTTTTCCTCTCGAGGTCCTTCCGCGATACAACCATTTTCCAGTAAGAACTGCACGTCTTTGGCGCCATCAGTTTTGCTATTTCTGTGCGCCACTTTTGCGCAAAGGATTCGAGCGCGAGACACTGAACGCGTTTTGGGCTTGGTCCGCATCTAATCGAAATCACTGGAGACTGGTCGAGTTCGACCGGAGTCCCGGAGTAGGACTCTGGCACAATCTGTTGGTCGACTCGACTGCTTCTGATCAGCGAACGAGCCTTGTGGATGTTCGCTGCACGCGTCCAATTCTTCTGCGAGCGGCAAGTGCAGACACTTACCTCAGAACCGCGATCAGCACCAGGCATCGGAAGGACCTCGACAAAAAGGAAAAGAAACTTCGGCAGCTCGGCACAGTGAAATACGATGAACCGGCGTCTTCAACGCAAGCCGAGGAGTGGATTGATGAATTCATCACTATTGAGGCCAGAGGGTGGAGGGGCAGAGAGGGGTTGGCCATCGCTTCAAACGATATGCATCGCAGTTTTTTCCGGGAGGCGATGAATGCTTTGTGGCGAGCAGGGCGGCTCGATGTGATTGGATTGCGTGTCAATTCCGACTTAATTGCCGTAAAGATTAATTTGCGCAATGGTGATGGCAGTTTCGCTTTCATGATCACGTTCGACGAACGACATTCCGCCTTTTCTCCAGGCCTGCTGCTAGAGATCGAGAATATCAAGCGTGTTCATAACGACTCTCTCGTCCGTTTGATGGACTCGTGCGCTGATCAGCACAGCGCAATGTTCACTCGAATCTGGTCAGAGAAATGCGTTGTCGAGACGCTCCTTGTTTCCAACGACTCCTGGATAGGCGACGCTTGGATCGGGATGATTCCCCTTGGTCATTACCTGAAAAAAGTTCTGCTGAAGTTGGCACTCGGTGGCGTCGACAAGGTGGAAACGGCCAATGCCGATAGGGCGGCCAACGAAGTTCGCGATAACAGCGACCTCTCAAAAGGGGCCGAAGCGGCTGCAAGTCTTATTTCATCCGAAGTGGCGCACGGGTGATCGCGCTCGGGCATCGCCAATGATCGGTGAATCGGTGATCTACTCTGCATGTGGCCTTGAAAAGGAAACGAATACACCCGCGAAAACCGCGGAGATCACCTGGGAGTGTTTTTGCGGTGGTCTTGATGTAATCGACGCTGTGGCAGAAGGGTGGCGAGAGCTGTGTATAAACGGCGGATGTAATGTGCCGTTTTTTCGGCCTGAGTACTTCCGCACTTACGTGCGGTGTTTCGAAGGAGGCCAACGGTATGTCATAGCCGCTGCGTGGAGGGAGAAGATGCTCGTCGGCGTCCTTCCACTCGTGCTCGCGAGCGAGCGCTGGTACGGTGTACCTGTGCGCGTGCTGACCTCTCCCCGCGGCGATCACTACATGCGTTTCGACGTCGTCTGCCGAAAGGACATGGACCGGCAGCAGGTATGTGCGTCGCTGTTGATGGCACTTAGCGAAGTGGAGAGTTGGGACATCCTGCGTCTGGCGAACGTCTGCGACGACGGAGCAGCGGCAGCTTTGCCGGAGGCGGCCCGCGCTTGTGGCTGGGCAGGGCATGGGATTGGCGCTAGATCTGTGCCTCACGTTAGCCTTGCCGGATGGCATGGAGACTGGGATTGGTTCATCGCCCAACGTAGCAGGAACTTCCGGCATGCGATGCGAGCCGCGAAGCGGAAAGCCGATGCATCTGGCGAGCTCACCTTGCGTCGTTTCGACACCGCCGACGCCCGTGCTCTTACGACCTTTTATCAGTTGGAAGCGGCGGGATGGAAGGGTCGGCGTGGAACTGCAATTCTCCGCCAACCCCATCTGCGTCAGTATTACGACGAAACGGCCGAGTGTGCGGCGCGCAATGGTTACTTTTGTCTGTACATTCTAGAGATGGGCGGGCAGCCGATTGCGGGTGTGTATGGGTTTACCCTCGATGGTTGCTACTTTATGTCTAAGATTGGCTGTAATGAAGAGTTCAGTCAGTTTTCCCCCGGCCACCTCATCATGAATGAAGTGTTGCGTGACTGCGCCAGCCGCGAAGTTCATGACGTCGACTTTCTCAGCAGCCGCGTGCCTTGGACGGCTTCGTGGACATCGCAGGGGCGTACTTGTTCCTATTACTACGTATTCCGAAACACGATGCCGGCCAGGCTCATGGCATGGTTCCATTTCAAACTGCGCCCCGTCGTACGTCCACTCTATCACTACTTGCCATTCACTAAAGTCGAGTCCTAGCTGAGGGCGTGCACGTTGTAGCGTCACCCCGGCATCGTTGCCACAAAAGGATTCGACCTTCCCATGTACCCGTGGCACTAAATTGGCGATTTCCCATGGCCGCGCTGGCTCTGAAACAGAAACAAGAATGTAGCATTGCGCGTCCCTTGTTGTAGTACTCACAAGATTTTTGTGCAACACATGGCACATGCGGAAAAAGGCGCTTCTGAGTCCATTGGGCCCCCACCCAAGTTGTTCGTACGTACAACCTTGGCGCAGGAATTGGATTTTTACGAACAGTACGAGTGGTGTATCAATCCCCTCCGCACAATTGGTGATTTCCTCCTGTTCATTCCAACCGAACTCGAACGCCTTCGAAGTGCGACCGTCTCCTGGCAGCGGGAGGAACACCGGAAGAATATATATCTGTTTGCCTGCGCCATCTCGGCAACTGTGGCCGATTACCTTGCTCCCAGCACTCCGAATCTCACCAGGGTCGGCGGCACCGGTGGCTCTCTCCGGTTGCTTCTGGACACGGCCAGTTATCTTCTTCAGATGGGATGCCGAATCAAAAACCGTCTGCTAGATGTGGACTTAGCCTCGTGGGTCGCGGCATGGAACACAAATGTCGAACAGATTTGCCATCTCTTAGTATCAGGCGACCAGAGAGACGACAGGCTTCTAGATTCGATTGCCGCCGCCACCAGAACTTTGTCAGCAGCCGGACTGCCAGTCAACGTACTGAAATTAAGAGAGTCGCTACCTTTCGGACTTCGCGAGCAAGATTCTTCCCATCAAGACGTGGTCACTCTGGCTCGTGCGTTCATGGCATCGCACTCACCCCAGACGCAACCCATCCTGGTTGTCGGACTAAGGACTGCGGGGACCTTCTTCGCACCGATTGTCCGAGAGTGCCTTACCCAATCACAGTCTGCATCAGTCTCCTGGGTCACCGTTCGCCCTAGGAGTGGAATTTCAGCGTGGGAACTGTCCGCGATCAGAGAGGCGCGGCACCGCAAAGCACATGTAGTGATTGTGGACGACCATCCCGATTCAGGTGAAACCCTCGCCCTGACGCTCGCGATACTTCGCAAAGAAGGAATCGCGCTCTCCGAAACAACGATTCTGGTCCCAGCTCATCCTGCTCAACGAAAAGCATCCGCTCTGCGTGGCTGGCAGCCGGATGTTAACTTGATCAAATTGGATCCGGCAGAGACATTCAAATCTCAGTTCCTTGCGACGGATGCGCCATCGGTCATCCGAGCCTATTACCTGCGAGAAGGCTGGAACGACGTAGTTGTCGGTGAATGTTCGGATCCCGTTGCTGTCCAACTGAAAGACCGCTCGTCCGATTTCCACGTTCGTTTGAAACGACTCTACGAGGTTTCACTGTCGAGCGACGACTCACTAACCACCAACACGCATCGCGTGCTCGCGAAAGACGTTGGGTACGGATGGTTGGGCTATCACGCTTATCTGGCCGGAACGAGACTGCGACCTGGCGTTCCTCGCGTACTCGGATTACGAGAGGGATTTCTGTTCTCTGAGTGGATTGACGACGACTCTAATAACTGCTTTAAGCCGCCTATCTCGGTTATCTCTTCCTATATAACTCGTCGTGTTGCCTCCCTGCGTCTACAAGAAGATCCGTGCTATGACAGCAACTGCTATGGGAACTCTGCGTGGTATTTCTTGTCGAAAAACCTCCGTGGCGTCTACGGGCCTTTTGTCAGCCACCTGAAAGCGCGGCCACTGCGCACCGAACTTCGCACGTACCTGACGGCAATCCCTACGTTCATTGATGCCAACCTAAGGCCAGAAGAATGGGTCTCTGACAAAAAGAACTGGTTCAAACTCGACTATGAGCACGATGGATTTGGAAACCCCGGCTTAAATCTGAACCTAGTGGATCCTGTCTACGATCTAGCGTCGGCCATTTTTGAGTTTGATCTGGGAGTGGATGAAGAAAAGCAACTCGTTACTGAGTACGTCGACCAGACTGGAGACTTGACAGCCGGGCGACGACTAGTTATTCACAAGCTGCTCTACGGCATGGTCGCGTCGAAAGCTGCGCAAACACGTCGGATGCGAGCAAGATCGCGTCCCGAACGCTTGTTCGCGAATGCACGTGAGTTCGCCGCTCGCGACTTTCTCGTCGCCAACCTTAGTCAGTTCTGCGGAGAGCGCCTTCGCGCATGCTTTAAGCCGATCTGGACCGATAAGGTTTTCATCACCGATCTTGATGGCGTGTTTGATAGGAACCTGTTGTGCTTCCCACATCCTACGCTGGCATCTCTCGAGTCGCTCGCCCTTCTGCTTACGAATGCGTATTCCGTTGTCGCCAACACTGGCCGGAGTGTCTATCACGCAAGAGCTTACTGTAGGGCTTACCCATTCTCAGGAGTCGTCGCGGAACATGGCACCATCTTCGTGGACGCTGTCAATCATCGTGAGGTCTGCCCTGTCTCCCCGAACGAGTCCGCACAACTACAGATTGTCCGAGAGCGCATCAATGCAAGTGACGATTTGTTGATGGATCCGAAATATGAATGCGCGATTAATGTTCACACTTACAGAGATGCGCAAAATATCTCGCCTCTGCCCGCAAATACCGCTCAGGCCCTGCTAGACGGCTGTCCAGACCTTCGTTTTGTCTCGAATTCAACTGAGACTTTCATTCTCCCAAAGTTAGCTGATAAAACGTGGGGATTGCGAGCTCTTCTGAATCACTGCGGTATTCGGGCCGTCACAGCAGCGATTGGCGATTCGGACTTCGATGTAGATCTGCTGAAATTCGTGGATCATCCTTATGCCCCGGCCAATCTTTCTGCCGGTTTACGTCAGTTGGCGGCGAGCCGGCAATGTCGAGCGATGCAGGAACCCTTCCAGCGTGGTCTCCTGCACGCTGTTCAAGATTTGCTGGTTCGTATCGGAGGCCTGCGAAAGAATGTCGACGAGAGTTGCTATCGTCCCAACGACCATCTCCTGACGAAGTTGCTACGGGCCGCCGATCATACTCCATTTGAGACTGCCCTGTCCGCGGTTCAATTCTGGAAACTGTAACCTGGCCGCAGGCACACGCGCTTGTGGCCAGATATCGAAGTACGCTTGCTTTGGCACACGCAGGATGAAAACTGATCTGAATCTCCCGTGGAGGAGGAAGAATCAACAATGGACGAAATTACCGATGTGATTCGCGACTATATCGTTCAGGAGTATGTGGCTAAAGGAGATGGTCGCGAGATTAACGAGACTACACCTCTGATCTCCAGTGGACTGGTGGACTCCTTTTCGATGGTTTCACTTCTGCGCTTTATCGAAAAAAGATACGCCATCCGCATCCCCGATTCTGCCGCGACTCCAGAAGCCTTCGATACGCTGGAGGGCATTGCCGCACTCGTACGGCGCTTCCAAAAAGTCGGAAGTAACTGCTCGTAGTCTCTTATAGTTCCGATTAACGACTCAGCCCATTCGAGGTATCCCATGTCCTTTTCCGATGAATCTCGTCTCCACTATCAGACAGTGATTGATGGCATCAAAGCCGAAGGAGTCTTCAAGCAGGAGCGCTACATTCACGCCCCGCAGTCCTCCGAAATTGAAGTGGAGTTTCCGGCTGGCTCTCCCATTCGCCGCTGCATTAATATGTGCTCCAATAACTATCTCGGCCTCTCCAGTCATCCGGAGGTCCTGGCCGCAGCACGCAAAGGGCTCGAAGAGCGTGGCTACGGCATGTCTTCGGTCCGCTTTATTTGCGGCACGCAGGATATCCATCGCGAACTAGAGAACCGCCTCACCACATTTCTCGGCACGGAGGATACGGTGCTGTTCCCTTCCTGCATGGACGCAAACGCTGGCTTCTTTGAAGCTTGCTTGACCGAGCAGGACGTAATGATTGCCGATCGTCTGGTTCACGCCTCCATTGTGGATGGGATGCGCCTGTGCAAAGCGGTGCGCGATACCTTCAAACATTCCGATATGGATCACCTGGAGCAGAAACTCCAGGAACATCACGACAAGCACTTTCGCATGATCATCACCGATGGCGTCTTTTCGATGGATGGCGACACTGCAAAACTCGCTGAGATCGTCTCCTTGGCTGAAAGATACAACGCGATGGTTTTCGTGGATGACTCCCACGCGACGGGGTTCATTGGTAAGACTGGGCGTGGCACGCAGGAGCATGCCGGTGTACTCGGCAAAATCGATGTAATCACCACCACGCTCGGAAAGGCGCTCGGGGGAGCCTCTGGAGGTTGCGTCAGTGGACGAAGAGAATTGGTGGAGATGTGCCGCCAGCGCGCTCGTCCTTATCTATTTTCAAATTCCGTTGCACCAGTCATCGTTGCGGGAGCCCTGAAGGTCCTCGACTTGATCAGCGGCACAACCGAACGCCGTGACAAACTGGAGTGGAACGCTCGGTACTGGCGCGGCCTGCTCCAAAATGCCGGTTTCGATTTGAGGCAAGGCGACACGCCTATCGTGCCTGTCATGTTGTACGACGCCAAGCTGGCGCAGGAATTCGCTCGCGACCTGTTTGCCGAGGGCGTTTACGCAATTGGCTTTTTCTTCCCGGTCGTAGCGAAAGGACAAGCTCGCATTCGCACCCAACTCTCTGCCGCCCATGAAAAACACCAACTCGACTTCGCTCTTGAGGCATTTGTGAAGATTGGCAAGAAACACCGGATACTTGGAGTTGACAAGGGCGAATTCGTTACGCAGTCAGCGTAAGTTACTGCTTCAGCGGTCAACGACTCACATGGCTGCTTCGGAACCCACAGCGGAGACTATGTTTCGAACAGATGTCTCCACATCCGCACGGAACACTCCGCGTGTAACCTGCCATCACGAGTGGCCGAGGATGAAAACCCTGTTTCCCCAGTGGGACTCCATCTTGCAGAGCAATCCCTCACTGACAATCTTCTCGACACCGGAATGGCTCAACTCCTGGTGGAATGCATACGGCACAGACAAGGAACTTGTTTTCCTAACTCTGGAGGAGAAAAACCTGCTCGCAGGTGTAATTCCGATGTATCGCGAGCCCATCGGGTTTCCTCTCCCGCCTCACTCATATCGCCTCCGCCTCATTGGGGACGGATCAGGCGACTCCGATAATCTCGATCTCCCGATTTTTCCCCGTCATGAACCAGCGGTCATGTCGGCACTTTGTGACTGGCTCTCCGCACAGACGACATGGTCCGTCTGCTGCCTCGATACACTGCCCGAGAACAGCGGCGCCCTTGGGTTCCTCATCGATGAACTCTCCCGCAGACAGTGGCCGTTTCGCACAGCTCGCACGTCGCGCTGGTATATTCCACTGCCCGACACCTGGGGAGCATACGTGGAAAGTCTGTCGCCGGAGTTTCGTCCACTCCTCGTTAGGTACCCCCGAAGACTGGAAAGTCGGCATCGCTGCCGCTTCATTCAGTGCAGAACACGCTCTGATCTGCAGAAATATCTTCCGGCACTCTTCGAGTTGCACCAGAAGCGATGGGAACTCGTGGGCGAGTCTGGCTCCTTTGCGAAAGAAGAACGCAAGCGTTTCTACGAGCGAATGTCTGAGGCCTTTCTTCGTCGAGGCTGGCTCGAGTTTTGGATTCTCGAGCTCGATGGCGCGGTTGCGGCTGCGCAGTTCTGTTTCCAATACAACAAATCGGTGTACCTGCTGCAGGAAGGATTCGATCCTAAATACGCCAAAGACAAAGTTGGATACGCTTTACGTTCCAAGATGCTCCAACACTTTATCCAACAGCACTTTGATCGCTATGATTTTCTCGGTGGAACTCAGGCTCACAAATTGAGGTTCGGTGCCGTCGAGGGAACATACGTGAATGTACATTTCGCGAAGCCCTATGGCCCGGGTGCTGTGTACCTCCGCTACCATCACCGCGCGGAGCGGACTCGCAACTGGTTGAAAGCCCACTTGCCTCCCCAGGCCGTTTCGCTGATCCGGAAAGTACGCTCGGTCAGCATTTCCTGACTCTCGTGGTGTGGGCGCGGGAGCTGAGCGCAACCGCCGCGTAGCCTTCGATTCCAATGTCCAGCACAACATCAAGTCGCGTGCGTGAGGTCTGTTACAAACTTTATTGGTGGCTGCAGAAATTCATTGCTCCCCATCTGCGAGACTCGCAGTACCTTTACAAAGAGGTGCTGGAATCCTACATCCCCAATGGCGGCCGCTGGCTTGAACTCGGGTGTGGCCACCAGATCCTGCCTGCCTGGATGCGCTCCAGTGCGCAAACGGAAACGGCACTGATCAGCCGGACCGACATAACAGCCGGAATGGATCCAGTATTCGAACAGGTTCGGAACCACCGTTCAATCCGTTTGAAAGTGGTTGCTTCTGTCGAGCACTGCCCTTTCCGAAGCAATTCATTCGATCTTCTCTCCTGCAACATGGTGATGGAGCACGTCGCTAACCCGGTCGCAGCCCTATCCGAGGCATCCCGTGTTCTCAAAGACGATGGGATTTTGCTCTTTCACACACCGAATCTACGGAATTACCAGTCGTTTCTCGCCGTTTTGGTACCACAATTTGTAAAGAACCGGCTTGTGTGGCTACTCGAAGGTCGCCGCGATAAAGATGTCTTTCCTGCCAGGTATCAGATCAATACCGCTACAAAGATCGGACAAATCGCATCGCAATGCGGATTCCAGGTGATCGAAATACAGATGGTCAACTCCACTGCCGCCACAGCGATGTTGTTCCCACTGGCAGTCTTCGAACTCCTCTTGATTCGACTGCTCGAAGCTCGAATGCTGGCGCGTTACAGAACCAATATCATCACGATCTTAAGAAAGAAGCGGGTGTGAGATCGATGAGCCTCATTGCCGTAGCCACGCCGAACTGAGGAGAGGGGCGGTTCGCCTCAGCCCAAATCGAGTGCGGCTCGCCGCGGCCCCAATTGAGTGTTGTGATTTTCAACAACAGAGCCCGTCAACAAGGTGGCGCGGCCGAACGATTCTCCTCACCAATGGCCGTTTGGTCGCTGGTACACATGCCCTTCTGGTATCTGGCACACCAGGGCAATTGAAGGCAAACTTTCATCACTGATGTCCCTCGACCTTCGTCTGATGCTCGGTCGCTGAATCTCAAACAGAGCGAGAAACAGAAAAAGAAAGCCCCCAATGACCGCCCCCAAGATCAGAATTGCAACTATCTTTAGGCTGGCTTTAGGAATCTTCCTGCTGTGTGGCGCTGCTCTTGCGCAAACTCCGGTCTTGTTTTTCTCAGACCTCACATTTGGTCCCAACACCGGTTGGAACAATGGCAGCAGCCAAGGCGCTGCGGTCACGATATGGGGAAAAAACTTCGGCAGCACGCAGGGATCGAGCTACGTGACGATTGGTGGAGTACAAGCGACGAGCTATCCGGAGTGGGACGTAATCGGTCCCGCGCGAAGTTTGGAGCGCATCACGTTTTTCATCCCTACGACAGCGGCGACCGGATCTCAAACGATCTCTGTCACGGTCAATGGAGTTACGTCGAACACACTCCCTTTCACCGTGGACAACACGACTCCGATCTACTACATCAGCATCGGCGGCAGCGATTCTAACAATGGCCGCACGACTTCAACTCCGTGGGCAGATCTGTACATGTTCGATTATTCGCACAATCCCAAAGGAGACTCGCAGTACATCGTCTACGTTCGATCCGGTACTTACAGCTCGGCCTGCTCAAGCATCAGCGCGGCGATCTGCACCTACGCGTCCGGCTCGCCAACCGGAGGGCCAACCAAGCAAAAGGCTCTCGTTGGTTATCCGGGCGACACGATCCCCGTGGTGAACACGACAAATCTCAGCTACGGCTTCTGGTACATGCCGTGGGATTACTCGCCTTATAATCCGAACAACTACTACACGTTCTCAAAGCTCTCGATGTACGGCGGTGGGTCGCCATTCACTAACATCTCAGGCGACTACATCCGCATCGTCGGGCTGTATATGTACAACTACAACCAAAGTTCGGACAGTGGAGTGGTCACCTTTCAGGCGTCGCAAGGATCGGTGGTTTACGGGAACCTATTCTCCGATAATGGTTATTCTAGTTTGGAGCATGACCTGTACGTGCAGACTCAAACGATCATCCCGCGCTCGTGGGTAGCCGGCGATCACGCCTCGCAGCAGATCGACATAGCTTGGAACGAAGTGACCGGATATACGACGAGCAGTTCCGGCGCAGATTTCTTCATCTCCGGCCATCAGACGACCTTGCAGTACGAGACGAACAACATCTGGGTGCATCACAACTTTTTCCACGATGGCGTCGGGACTTACGTTTACATCGACGACAATTACATCGATTATGACATCTACGTCTACGACAATCTGTTTGTGAACGGGCAAGGCGAAGCCAACGGCGCGGTGATGGTCGAGAACACCTGTACGAGTTGCTATTTCTACGCGAATTCCGAGTACCACGGCGCGACGGCTGTGACTTACGGGCAGCTGTGGGCTCGCGGCGGAGTCGGCACGGCGAACATCTACTCCCAAAACAACATCTGGTATGGAGTGAGCAACGAGCCTCCGATCTATCAGGGAGGAACGCTGTGGACGATTGCATCTGACCACGACTTGTTCTACAACGACGGCACCTACTCCGCGCCATCCACGAGCGGTCTGACGGTGACGAACGGAATGCTCGACGTGAATCCGCAGTTCGCGAACGTGAGCACGGAAAGTTTGCAGTTGACGGCCAACAGCCCACACGCGACGGCGGCGAACATGACGAGCTCGATGTCTTCGCTTCCTTCCGGCCTGCTCGATTACGTCGGCGTGACGCGCCCGAACTCAGCATGGGACCCCGGTGCGTATCAGTATCAATCGAGTTCTTCAAGCGCTCCAATCGCTCCGACGGGGTTGACCGCGGTTGTGCAATGACGTGAGGAATGCAGGATCGCGCGAGAGCAAGGTTACGACAACGTCGAGATTAACAAGCGCCCCAGCATGGCATGGCGCACCGTGTCCGCATCAGCGGTTACGGCGAACGCCGCAAAAACGTTCCCGCGCATGGTCGTTACCGTTGGTCGCCACTAGTAGATTTTGCCTGGCGGACCGCAAAGGGAATGCCCTTCGAGGTTGGATTCTTAGTGGTGACGATGAAGTCGCCACTCATGCACCTGCTACCGAGCTGAACTACTTATTCTTTGGTACCGAAGCCGTTCTTCTCACCAGGGTATGACCCGCAGACAATTCTGCCCGCTGAGCGTCGCCTTGACAAACCGATGGCGTGCAGAGTTTCACCGCCGGATACCATCGCCGGTAATAGTCGCACCGTGCTCCCCCGATAGCGAGTTCAAATCCACTCGGAGCTCTAAGGAAGAAGGCAACTGGGCCTGTGCAGATCGAATTCACCGTAAATGCCGAGAATATGCATCGCGCATGCCGCGGGCTGGACACGAATGTTGAGAATCACCCACGACCGCTAAACCAATCCATCGTCTTCAAAATCTCCGGTGCGGGCGTGCAAATTACCTCGAGCGAGATATGCCACGCAATAGCGGCCAAGGCCCAGCACCGAGCGAGTGTTTCTGTTCCCACCGCAGTTCTGGACGGCGTGATCAGGACCTTGCCGTATTTCGGCAAGAAAGACATTGCTATTGGTTTTTCCAGAGGCCGGATGCGTGTCGACAGCATGGTATTCCACAACCGCAGGATTCTTCTGACCGAATTTCACGACGGTCAGCGGCGAAGTTCGTGTTGAGAGGATCTGTCCCCCTCCCCCAATGACCATCCTCCCCCAAGATGCTCGAAATCGGTTTTGCGCGATGCTGGAATCCAGAATTTGCAAACTTTCTTCGGAGATATCGTTTTATGACTCATACGTCCGTCTGTACCATCGATTCGGAATTGTCATCGAAGATTGAGAAACGCACGGCACGAATTGGCCTGATTGGCCTCGGATACGTGGGGCTGCCGCTCGTGCTGCTTTTTAGTGAACAGCGATTCCGAGTAACGGGATTCGATATAGACGACAAGAAAGTCGCCGTGCTCAAGCAAGGCGGTTCCTACATCTACAGGATCCCATCCAGTGACATCCAAGGCGCGATGAGCCGTGGATTCCGCCCAACAACCGACTATTCCCTGATCGAGGAAATGGATGCCGTGATTATTTGTGTTCCGACTCCTCTAGACGAGCACATGGAACCGGACATGTCGTACATAGTCTCAACTGTGGAAGCCATTGCACCTTATCTACGTCCCGGTCACCTCATCATTCTGGAAAGCACCACGTACCCAGGGACAACGGAAGAAGTGGTGGTTCCAATCCTGGAGAAGAAGAATCGTCTCGGATTGAAAGCGGAGCGGCAAGGGCAGAGCGGTCACAACACGTTTTTTGTCGCGTTTTCTCCCGAAAGGGAAGACCCGGGCAACGAGACGGTTGCACGTTGCGACATCCCAAAGGTAATTGGCGGTTTCAGTCCGACTGCGACCCAACTGGCGGCGGGACTCTACGGCACAATTTTCAACAGAACGATTCCTGTTTCTAGTCCGGCCGTAGCGGAAATGACGAAGCTGCTCGAGAACATCTACCGCTGCGTCAACATCGCTCTGGTGAACGAGTTGAAACTTCTTTGCCTGCGCATGGGACTTGACATTTGGGAGGTGATTGATGCCGCGTCCACCAAGCCATTTGGATTCCATCCCTTTTATCCCGGACCTGGACTGGGTGGACACTGCATTCCTATCGATCCGTTCTATCTCTCATGGAAGGCGAAGGAGTGGGATTTTCAGACTCGTTTCATTGAACTCGCCGGCGAGATCAATGCCTACATGCCCTACCACGTGGTTTCCTCGATGGCTTCCGCACTTAATCGTCGGAGGAAGGTGCTGAACGGCTCACGTGTTCTGGTGTTGGGTGTCGCATACAAAAAGGATATCGACGACCTGCGGGAGTCACCCGCTCTGACCATCATCGAGCTACTGCAGAAGGAAGGGGCGGACGTCTCGTACAACGACCCCTATATCCCGTTTATTGGAAGAGGGCGAAAGTACGATCTTCGAATGAAGTCTTCGGATCTCGAGCGGCTCGGAGACTACGATTGCGTGTTGATCGTCACAAATCACTCCTGCTATGACTATCCCAAAATCCTCAGAGAAGCGCAGCTCGTCGTCGACACGCGCAACGCAACGAAGGGAATCACAGCGGACAATCTTCTTCGTTGTTGAACAATCAGCTGATTCTCTATGCGCGCAATCTCTCTCGCTTTCCATGACGTCGCAGATGGACCACCGCAGACTGTCTCTGCGGCGGTTTATGCCATTGATCGGGAGACGTTCGAAGCTCATCTCTGCGCCATCGAGAAGGAGCGGCGCTTTGTAAGCGCGATGCGCCAGCGGGCGCAATGGGATATGGATCGGCCCATATTCCTGACGTTTGACGATGGACGTTTCGGCAATTATGAGTCTGCCGCGCCAGCTCTTGAGCAGCACAGATGGCACGGACACTTTTTTATCACCACGGACTGGATTGGCAATCCGGGGTACATGAACAGTGGCCAGATTCAGGAACTTCATAACCGCGGACACGTCATTGGAAGTCACTCGAGTTCACATCCGGAACGTATGTCAGCTCTCAGCGAAGACAAACTACTGCGGGAGTGGAGAGATAGCTGTGCAGCTTTGAGCTCGATTATCGGCCAACCGATCCGGGTTGCATCGGTCGCTGGCGGCTACTATTCGCGGAAAGTCGCCAAAGCTGCGGCTCAGGCAGGAGTCGAAGTTCTCTTCACTTCGGAACCCACGTGTGAAGCTAGTCTTGTAGACGGGTGCCTTGTGCTCGGCAGGTATTCCATCCAGAGACACACAGCACCCGATGTCTGCGGGAGAATAGCCGCCGGCCAGATCGTCGAACGCTGGCGTCAAACCTCGCTGTGGAAAGCAAAGAAGATACTTAAGTTGCTTGCCGGAGACACATATATCACCCTCCGGCGCCGTTTCTTTTCTCGGCGACTAATGGGCCAAAGGGCGATTCGATAGGCAAAGACTCAGGTTTCTAGAAATCTCGAGAGCGGTGTCGCGGCTGGTTAAGACCAGCCGCTTTTTTTTTGAGAACCTAATCCCGCCCGAGGGAGGAGAGGCGGCCAACCATCCCAGAGAATTCTGTGGGCGAGTGACGGGAAGTCCGAGAAGTTGGCAGAGGCCATTACCGTCGACAATCCGCTCTCTCGGTTGACGTGGGAGGTCACGCTACAAGCCGGGGAGGAAAAGATCATTAAGTACCGGTACAAGGTTTGGCTCCGAGTTTAGGCTACTGCGATTCGCGATGTATCTTGTCTAGTCAAATCTCTGTAATCAAGCGTAAGCATAAAGTCATCGAGTGTTAAGACCACGAATCCATTGCGCCCCACCTCAGTGCCGTCATCCAATTTGTGCGTTGAACTGTCATAAAGTAGGAGAGGTGCCTTCGACAACTTGAAGTTGTCGGCAGTACTCACATCCACTGGCATACCCCCGTGACCCAGGCAGCGTCCATAAGCTTTTATTCCCCCATCGATGGAGAACAGGTCGTAAATTGCCAACCGATGTTCGTGTCCCCACATCCAGATTAGGTTCTGAGTTGGGAAAAATTCCGCTAGTTGCTTTGCAGGTCTTGCGTAGGATTGATCCTTGAACGCTGTGTAATACAGATGATGAGAAAGCAAGAGAGTTGGCTTCACATTTATGTTAGGTCGGACAATATTGCGCACCCAGCTAATCATCGCGTCTTCTAGCCGACAATCGGCTCCGACGAACGAAAGGCGATTGATCCAAGGGATAGCACCGAGTATCGGCAAACCTACCGAGTTATAACCTGTTCTTCAAGAGGCGCGGGCGCGAGCTCTCGGCCCAACTGTTGATGGACTCGGTCTAGCAAGATCTGAGCTGCAGCATGAACTTTCTGCAGATGTGACTCCCAACTCCGCATACTCGTAGGGCAACTGATGCACGTCCTGCCTCCGTGCGACGTATATCCACGATCCGGTTTCCGATCTCAATAGGATAGTGGGCATGACACTGATCGTCGGAATCAATCGTGAGCCTACATCCTCATAGTTGGCATAGCCCAAACGCAGGCCATGGAAGAGGCGCACCACTTTCTCTGGAGCGATTGCCCCGCCGATCGTGTGTCGATCGCCAATATGCGCCAACATGCTGTTTCCAGGCAAAAATAGCTAGCGTGCTCCCGACGCCTTCAAAGATATGCCTGCCGTTGCAGAAGTACCAGGGGTCCCGAATCACTTCAGAATCGTGACAGGGGAATTAACGCATTTTCTACTTGCAGAGCCAACGGTGCCTAACTGCCCTTATCATGATTTTGCCAAGTCGACGGAACTCAACTGCCAGATTGGAAGGCTACCAATTCTCAACCGATCGGTTGAGCGACCTCGTGCCTACTTCACCAATACGCAACCGCACTACTGCTGCCATGAAGATGTCGATGCGGCGAAGCACGTGAACCTAATTGAGGAGAACGCTTCGAGAAGTGGGCTCCGAAGCGGAAGACAAAATGACGTCTTCTGCGAGATCGCGCCGTTCGAGGAATATCTCTGTTGTCGTGCGTGCTGCTTCCAAAGAGTCTGCACCGCAACTCAAGTGCTACGTCTTCCTTGTATTTCATTGGCTCCAGCCGAGTGATGCGGATCGTACAGGCCATTTGAACCAAGGTAAGAAGTGGGCTCCCTAGTATTGGCACTAGAATCGGATCGACGACAATTCGAATATCCGCTTTACACCGACGCTCACATCGTCGCCGAGGGCTCCGGAAAACCGTAGCAATGTATTGACCGAACCTATCAGTTGGGCACAGGCCATGGATTGGGAACTCCGATGATGTCGGCATGATCTCGTCCGTCGTGTCTGTGGATGCGGCCATCAGGCACTGAGATCGTCGTTTGCGGAATCGGAAGGGCATCAAGCGGCAACGGATTCGTCGCCCATGGATTGTGAATGAGAGTGACAGATTTAGTCCGCAGATTAGAAGCCGACAGCTGGTGAACAATACTGACCGCGCTCACAAGTCGGTGGCGCGGTCCGTTAGGG
>JASHQK010000534.1 GCA_030039195.1 Candidatus Sulfotelmatobacter sp. | reverse complement strand
CATGTCCTTGCCTTCCTCTGCGCCCGCGAGCGCAGACACGAGCGCCAGCGCGCCCAGCGATTCCAGGAATTTGCGCCGGTCAATGGGCATGCCGATGAATATATACGGGAATTGGTGTGTAGGGGTGGACGCAGCTTGCCCGGAGCGAAGTCGAAGGGTCCGCCCGGCGTCGAGGAGCCAAGAGTACATCAGCTTCAATCATTTCGGATTTTCATTGCGGCCCTTGCGCGCGACCGCGGACGAATGCGCCCGCGGCTACACAATCAAGACGCCGGCGCGGCCGAACTTCCCCGCACTTCATCGCTCAGGATGATGGCCGCGGCGATCTCTTTCATGGGACGCCGCTTCTGCCGGCTCTGCCGCTGCAACATCAGATAAGCCTGTTCTTCGTCGAGCCCGAGATCGCGCTGCAGAATTCCCTTGGCGCGCTCCACCAGCTTGCGCGTTTGCAATTGTTCGGTGAGAGTGGAATTGGCCTCTTCCAGGCGCGCCAGCTCAATCTCCGCACCCACAAGAAATCCAATCGTCGATATCAAACGGATCTCGCGCTTCCGATAACCGTGATGCTGGCGGTGCTGCAGATTGATCACGCCCACCACGCGTCCCCGGCACATGAGCGGCACAGAAAGAAACGCTTCGTAACTGTCTTCCGGCAACTCGTGAAAAAACTGAAAGCGCGGGTCGAGCGCGGCCCTCTCGGGAATCGCCACCGGCTCATTGTGTTCGGCCACCCATCCCGTAATTCCCTGCCCCACGCGCAACTTCAAACGATCGACGACCTCCGGGTGCGGATTTTTCGAAGCCCGCAAAACCAGCTCGTCTTCTTCAAGAACATAGATGAGGCAGGAATCGCATTTCACCAGAGCAGAGGCAAATTCGACCACGCGGGAGAGCACTTCATGAAATCCATCGGCCATGCCCAGACGGACGCCGATCTCATGAAGCACGTCAACATGTGAATCCTCAACGGAATTTATGAAGTCCATGAGCTAGCCTAGCGGCAGCGGAATGCTCATGTCTAATTGCAAATTTTGATGATGACGATAGAGAAATTCCTGTGCGTTGTTTACGAAGAATTTATATCCGATTCGGACCTACGCGCATCGACTATCGATTGCGCACCTACTCCGTGGGTGCCCGACTTCTCGCCGGTTTGTTGTAGAGGCGGACGCAGCTTGCCCTGAGCGAAGCCGAAGGGTCCGCCCCGCTCGCGAAGCGAGCGTCGGTTTGCGATGATCTTTGTTCGAGCTGCGCCGTCATTTTGCCGGCACGGCCAGGAACCACACCAGCAATCCAAACAAAATCAAAGCCCCGACCAGCGAGAACAGTCCATGCCACGGATGGAAATGGAAATAGGGATTGCGGTGGAGACGATAACGTGTCGCCAGCATGAAACCTCCTCTGCCCAGGGAGAGCGCGAATGCGGCAACCTGTTCGCCTCTATTGTGCCACTAGACGGACCCGTCTGGCTCTCGTTTTTTTTACCACGGAGGCACAGAGACACGGAGGGACCTCTAATGCTCGCACCGTGCGCCAGCCCGCAGTTACGCTCCTGGACGCGCCAGGCGTTTTGACGAATTTCATTTGCTCCGTGACTCCGTGTCTCCGTGGTTGAAATGCTCGTTAGGGTTTGGCGTCCAGATCCACGTTCTTTACCGGCAAATCCCAGTGTGCGTCGAGGATCTCGAACCGCCGCTGCTCCTCGCGGTGAAACGTTTCTTGATCGGGATAAAGCTGCTTTTGCAGCGCCGCCTCGTCAAACGGCTCGTTGGCGAGCGTCGCATTCTTGAACACGATGGTCACCCGGTAATCCCAGCGCCCGTCTTCGGTCGTGTGATAGCGCGGCTGATCCATCCAGACTTTCAGCAGGCGTCCCATCTCGATTTCTTTCTTGAGCACGGGATAGTGGTTCTTCTTGAACAGCGTCAGGAATTCCTCGGCGTGTCCCCACTTCGTTTTGTAGTAATACTCGACGACAAAGGGACGGTCTGAAGGCGTGGCATTCTGCGCGTACGAAAAGATAGGCAGCGCGGTCGTGAGAAGAGCAAGAGAAAGAAAAACTCGGCGCATGAGATGATGACCTCCTCTGGACTTGGCCAACTTTGTACACCGGCCGAGAACGCGAGGGCAAGCGGAGTGTGTCAGAATCCACCTGTGGGAAACAACTGCGATCGTGCTACGAGGATCAACCCCCGAAGAGAGGACCTTAGGAAAAAATGAATGCGTGGGACAAGTGCAGCCCTGAAAGGGGGAATAACCGTCAGGGGCAGCTTCTTGATGCTACGAAGAAGAAGAAGGTGGGATGCCCCATGTCTCGCCGCCTTTGCGAGACATGGGAGCCAATAGGGCCGGGAAGGGCATGCCTTCAGGCGTGTCGTAACAGCCGCCTAAATTCTGATTGTCGTTCCGCGCGGCTCCAGCCGCGAGGAATCTGCTTTCCCGCAGCCCAAGGAAATCAGGGTGCCGCGTGAATCGCAGAACGCACCGCCGCAATACAGCCGCGCAGCGGTGGTATGTGAAAGCCCGCGTTAGCTCCGGGTTAGCAAAAGAAAGAACCGGAACGAGTCCCGTAGGGACGGCACCGCGTAAACGTCCATCATGCGCGACGACGAACAACAAATCCTGAAGCTTTTCGAAGATGGCGACCACGCCCTCATGCTTCGCCCTTTCGCTCCGCGGCTGTCATCCTGAGGCTCGCGTTTTTTGCGGGCCGAAGGACCTATGCAGTACCGGCCACATGCATAGGCCCTTCGCCGCAGACTGAGCGGCTCAGGATGACAACCAAGAACTACGGATGCATGATTACTGGCCCTCGGCCTCCGCCCGCTGGCCGTCGATCCGATTCTGCCAGTGATTCCACACAAACCACACCGTGCCCGCCACCAGCACAACCACAATCACCGCATCGAACTTGTGGAAATACTTCCCTAGCTCGCGCCAGTTCTGGCCCAGCTTCATTCCGAACCACGCCAGCCCGAAGCACCACGGCCACGATCCCAGAAACGTGTAGACGTGAAAGCGTCCGCGCGGCATCCGGGCCACGCCAGCGGGCAGCGCGATGAACGTCCGAATCACCGGGAGCAGCCGCGCAATAAAAACGGCCAGATATCCCCAGCGCGCGAAGAAACGGTCGGCCCAGTCCAGCTCGCGGCGCGACATCAGAATCCAGTGGCCGTACCGCTCGACCAGCGGACGCCCGCCGTAGCAGCCAATCTCATAGGCCACCAGCGACCCGAGATTGCATCCGATCGCGCCGGCCGTCGCCAGCCAGAACAGTTTGAACGTCCCCTCAAAGGCCAGATATCCGCCGAAGGGCATGATCAGTTCCGAGGGCAACGGAATGCACGCCGACTCGATCGCCATGAGAAAGGCAATGCCGGCATATCCGGTGGCAGCGATGACACCTTTGATGAATACAAAAATGAGGGCGAGAAGTTTTTCAGTCATTGAAAATCAGTTGCCAGTTCCCAGTCTCACTTCGCCGAACACGCTCGCTGTTCCCAGGAGCGGGCGACCGGCACGTTCAGTGTATCGGAGTTCGACGAGACAGGCATTCCCGGATCTCGTGGAGCGCCGCTGATTATCTACTGGCAACGGGGTACTGAGTACGGGCAGCTGAGGTCTAGAACGACCCTTCCTGGGTAAACGCGTAGCCGGGCAGTGTGGCGCCTTGCGCACTCTTCGATACCTTCACTCGTACCGTGGGCACGTTGGGAGCGGTGATGCCTGCCAGCCGCAGCATGGCATACTGCGTAAACACTTCGCTGTAAACCTTAGTGACCAGATAATCCTGGCCATCGCTGTCACTGCGCCAGACTTGCCCGAGTTGGATGGAATTCACTGCCATGTGACGGCCCGCTAGATTCAGAGTAGCGAGCCATCCGAAGCCCGTCAATTGCGAGCGAGGTTACCGAGGGACAAGTCCAAAAGCTGGGCCTTTGAATTGCAACTCTGGGGTGGCGCGGACACCCCTATCCGCAGTGGCTTCGTGCCTGACGCGGCATTGAATTCTCCGCGCTCTCTGCGGTGAAAAGCTTGGATCGCCGAGAACGCAGAGAAACCGCGGAGATCGGATAGACCTGCAGGTGGACTGACGAGATTGGACAGCATCTGGATTCGCCTTTATCAATCGGCCCTTGCTATGATTCCCGAAAGGAAAAATCGAACTCAATGCCGCGCGGAATTACTCCTCGACAACCCTCCCGGGCCGGACGACAAGATCGCGTAGCACGCGGAATTGTGCCGGGAACGAAGAAGTCAAATTCCAATCCGAAGTTACCGAAAAAGTCTCTACGCCCCAGCGCGGACAGGAGTGTCCGCGCGACTCGAACAGACAAAGTCTACAATCCGCTGGCGCCTGAGCGCATTGCGGAAATTCTGAAGTGCCTCGATCAGCTCTATCCCGACGTCACCTGCGCGCTCACCCATTCGAGCGCCTGGGAGCTTCTGGTTGCGACGATCCTCTCCGCCCAATCGACCGACGTGAACGTGAACCGCGTTACGCCGGAGTTATTTCGCAAATATCCCACGGTCGAAGCCTTTGCCGCGCTCACGCCCGAACAGCTCGAGCCCGACGTTCGCTCGACGGGATTTTTTCGCAACAAATCGAAATCCGTCGTCGGCGCGGCCAAGAAGATCGTCTCCGACTTCGGCGGCGAGGTTCCCGACAACATGCAAGACCTGCTCACGCTGCCCGGCGTAGCTCGCAAAACCGCGAACGTTGTTCTCGGAACCTGGTTCAAGAAAGCCGACGGAGTTGTGGTCGACACGCACGTGCACCGCATTTCGCGCCGTCTGGAACTGACGAAGGAAAACGATCCGCAGAAAATCGAGCAGGATCTGATGAAAGTCATCCCGCGCGACAAGTGGATTCTTTTCTCGCACCAGATCATCTGGCACGGTCGCAAGCTCTGCTACGCCCGCAAGCCAAAGTGCGTCGATTGTCCGCTGGAAAATCTCTGCCACGCCGCCGACAAGACCTGGAGCACGGTCGACGTGCACAAGAACGCAATATAAACACCCTCACGGACATTGGCTCATTGTGATCGTCATCCCGAACGCCCGCGCTTGCACCAGCGGGCGGAGGGATCCTGCGAGGATCGGCTAAGATCCACGCGAGATCCTTCGCTCCGCTTGAAAAACGGCTTTGCTCAGGATAACGCAATTCGTATTTAGAGTTGAGTCGTTGCCGACCCACGGTTACTTGGACTACTCCACGCCCATCTCATCCAAAACCGGCGTTCCGAGACCGCGAATGCGTCGCGTGCCCCCGCCTAACGTGAAGATCACGATTTCATTCTTCCCTTTTCTCAACCACGGTGCGGGAACATGCAGCGTTTGCTGCGGACCAACATTCCAGAAACGTCCGAGGGCATGACCGTTAATCCACACCGCGCCCTTGCCCCAACCGCGAGTGTCGAGAAAAGCGTCGCCGAGCGACTGCAGGTCGAAGTGTCCCTCGGACAAGGCGGGGCCGACCGAACCTCTTTCGGAATCGATCGCCGCAAACTTCACTTTCGAAAAGTCCTCCATCGGCAGCGGGAACACCTGCCAGCCGCTGAGCTCGTTGCCCGCCAACATCACCGGGCCATTCATTCCCTGCCGCTCGTTTCGCAGTTCGGTGCTGAAGTTGATACGTCCTGTGCCTTCCACAAGGATGTCCAGCTGATCGTTCGCGCTAGCCTGAACCTTGACGCGGTCTTCTTTCTTGCGGCGATCGGCCGTGCCAACCAGCTTTCCATTGAGATAGACCCGCGCATAGCTGCGCAGAGCGGGCAAGACGAGATCGCCCGAGGCCGACGATTTCAGCGTTGTTCGATAAAGAATATATCCATACGATTGGCCGAAGGCTTCCATGTTGCGCGGCCGCTCCGCCAGCGTTCCGTCGCCGAAAGCGCGATCGCGGATCAAATCCCAAAGGCTGGCATTCTTGTCGAGCTGGAATTCGGGAATTTCGATGACCGGCAGCGGCGCGGGAGGATCGGGGAACTTCACTCCAGGCCGATGCTTCGCGATTACATCGCCGAATGCATAAAACTTCTTGGTCAGCGCGCCCGATTCACTCACCGGCGAGTCGTAGTCGTAGCTGGTCACGTCAGGCTGGTACTCGTTGTGATCCCAGTTCGCCCCGCTCATGAAGCCGAAACTCGTCCCTCCGTGAAACATGTAGAGGTTGATCGAATATCCCTGGCTCAAAATCCAGTCGATCTCGGCGGCCTGCTGGGCGCTGTCGGTGGTGTAGTGGTGTTCGCCCCAGTGATCGAACCAGCCGTCCCAGTACTCGCTGTTGAACATCGGTTGCCCGGGCCGGAATTTCGCGAGCTTGGCAAATTCCGACTTCGCGTCTCCCGGACCGAAGTTCACGGCGGCATGAACGTCGGGCAGTGTGCCCGCCAGGAGTTCGTCACCGCCATCGGCCGTGTACAGAAGTGAATCGGTGAAGCCAGCAGCGAGCAGAGTGTCGCGCACCCATTTCACATAAGATTTATCGTTTCCGAATGACCCGTACTCGTTTTCCACCTGAACAGCCAGAATCGGCCCGCCGCGCCCGAGTTGCAGCGGAGCCAGTTCCTGGCCGAGCCGTCGGAGCCAGCGCCCGGCCGGCTCGAGAAACTTCGGGTCCGTGCTACGCAGCACGATCTTCGGATCGGCGAGAAGCCATGCGGGGAAACCGCCAAGATCCCATTCCGCACACGAGTACGGCCCCGGCCGCAGAATCACATAGAGTCCCTCCTCTTGCGCCATGCGGATGAAAGCCGCCGCGTCGAGCGATCCGCTGAAATCGTATACGCCGGGCCTCGGCTCATGCGCGTTCCAGAAAACGTAGGTCGAAACCGTATTGAGCCCCATCGCCCGCGCCTTCTTCAGTCGATCGCGCCAGTATTCGCGCGGGATGCGCGCATAGTGCATCTCGCCGGAAATGATCTGAAAGGGCTTGCCGTCGAGAACAAAGTGGTCGCCTTGAATCCCAAACCTGTGCGCAGGCGAGCTTTCCTGTGACAATGCGAGAACGGACATGAAAAGGACGATGCCGATCAGGACAGAATTGCGAGAAGTCATTTGGAGTTCTCACTTTGAATTTCTGATTGTATCCGTGTCCTTTTTCATCCTGTCATCCTGAGCGCAGCCGGTTTTCAGGCGGAGCGAAGGATCTGCCGTCACGACGCAGTGTGACTGGGGAGATCCCTCGGCCCGCTGGTAAAAGCGCGGGCGCTTCGGGATGACGCCCTTTGAAGGCTTGAAATTCAAGCTGAGCCATCGCTCGGGATGCCGATGTGACTGCCAACCGGCATCCTTGCTAGACTTTTCCTTCTACATGAAACTTGCCATTTCACGCCATGCGCACAGTCATAGTCTTTGCTATCTTCACATTGATGAGCTCTCTCGCTGAGATTTCCGCACAAACTCTGGTCGCGCCGAAAGCGATCACCGATCCTAAGCGGATTTCGTCGAAGCCGAACGCGCAGGTCGAGCCGCGCAGCCTCACCATCGAAAAGCTCTACATGACGCGCCAGGTCGGCCGTCCGACGTGGTCGCCCGACGGCAAGCAGATCGCTTTCATCTCGAATATGAGCGGACGCAACAATCTTTGGCTCGTCCCCGCCGAAGGCGGATTCCCCACGCAGCTCACGCTCAGCGATCAACGCCAGGCTTCGCCGACGTGGTCGCCCGATGGAAAGTGGATCGCTTATCAATCGGATTACGACGGTGACGAATTGTGGGATATTTTTCTTGTCTCACCGAAAACGGGCAAAGTCGTGAATCTGACCCAGACGCGCGAGATTGCCGAGATAGATCCAACATGGTCGCCCGACGGCCGCTATCTCGCTTACCTTGTCAAACCAAAAACATCCGCCGCGTATGAGATCGACGTCTACGACATGATCATGCGCGAAGTAAAGCACATCACCACCAACACACCGCAAGACAAGCGCAACACGAATCCGATCTGGTCGAAAGACGGCAAGTCGATCGTCTACACGCAGGAGCAGGCCAAGGGCACCGATTCGAATATTTTCATCGCCGATGTTGAAAGCGTCCAGAGCGCGCTACTGACGCCGCATGACGGCGAGCAGCTTTATTTTGCGGACGACTTTTCGCCGGACGGCAAGGGCGTTCTGCTGACATCCAACGCGGCAAACGGATACGACAACGTCGGCCTGCTCGACATCGCGGCGAAAAAGATCACCTGGCTCACCAAAGATCAATGGGAGATCCACGCCGGCGAATTTTCTCCCGATGGCAAGCGGATTACCTTCACCGCGAACGTCGACGGCGACGAAGACATTTATCTGCACGATCTCGTTACTGCCAAATCGACCGCTCTGCCGATTCCCAAGGGCGTGAACAGCCCGGCTGGCGGGCATTCCGCGTTCTCACCCGACGGCCAGCGCCTGCTTTATTACCACAACGGCCCGACCGCTCCGGGCGATCTCTGGGTCTATCACCTTCCGACCGGCAAATCGCTGCAGATCACGCAATCGCTCGTCGGCGGCGTCCGCTCCGAAGACATGGTCGAGCCCTATCTTGTCCATTACCCGAGCCGCGATGGCAAATGGACGATCTCCGCATTTCTCTACGTTCCCTTCAACATGGCGCGCAACGGGCAGAATGCCGCCATCGTCTACATTCACGGCGGGCCCGCTTCACAGAGTGTGAACTCGTTCAATCGCTTCATTCAGTACGCTGTCAACCAGGGATACATGGTGCTCGCGCCCAACTATCGCGGCTCGACAGGCTACGGCAAGGAATTTCAGCAGGCCAACCTGTTCGACATGGGCGGAGGCGATTTGCAGGATGTGCTCGCGGGAGTCGACTTCATCAAGCAAACCGGCCATCTCGATCCGAAAAAAATTGCCGTCGTGGGCGGCAGCTACGGGGGATATCTCACGATGATGGCCGTGACCAAGGCTCCGGATATATGGGCCGCAGGCGTGCCCATCGTGCCGTTCGTCAACTGGTTCACAGAAATTGAAAACGAAGATCCAGTGCTGCAGCAGTCGGACCTTGCGACTATGGGCGATCCGGTGAAGAACAAGGCGCTCTACGAGGAACGGTCGCCCATCAACTACATCGATCAGATCAAGGCGCCGCTACTGTTGCTGGCTGGCGGCCACGATCCGCGCTGTCCGAAAGAAGAAACGCTTCAGGTTGTAGACGCGGTCAAGAAGCACGGAGGCACGGCGGAATACAAAATCTACGATAACGAAGGCCACGGTTTCGCGCGTGTGGAAAACCAGATCGACGCTTACAAGCGCGTCGGCGACTTCCTGTTAGCGCATGTCGTGCCCGCCGATTGCGGCTGCTCGCTGACGGAATAGGATCGGCGCGTGTAGGGATAGCCGCCGCCTGTCCATCCCCGAAGCTTTGACAGGAAGACTACTGGCCAAGGGAAGAATTTTCGGCGTCATTCCGAAGCCTCGCGCCTTGACCAGCGAGGCGAGGAATCTCGCGCGCAACTAAGTCCTCACTGCACGCGAGATCCTTCGCTGCGCCTGAAAGGCGGCTGCGCTCAGAATGACGCAAACCAGTTTAGGCGTTTGGGATTTGTTTCTCGGCCAGGCTCCTCGCGATCGCCTTAACCAGCCCGGGAATCGTGAATTCTTTTGCTTTGATATCCACCGGCAATCCGAATTCCCGCAGCGTGGCCGAAGTGACCGGCCCGATCGACGCCATTCGGATTCCTTCGAGGTCAATGTGGGGCGGGCGCCCCCGTCCGCCTGTTCTGTCGGAACCGAGCAACTCCACAAAATTCCTCACCGTCGAAGAGCTCGTGAATGTCACCACATGCGGACGCCGCTTCGGATTCTTCAGCACCGCTTGCAATTTCCGCCGCGAACTCTCGGGCACTACCGTCTCATAGGCTTCCACGACATCCACGTGCGCTCCGGCTCGGCGCAGTTCATGCGGAATCACATCGCGTGCGACTTTCGCCCGCACCAGCAGCACGCGCTTGCCTTTGACCTTTCCGCGCAGGCTGCGTACGACCGATTCCGCTACGTATTCTTTTGGAACGACATCAACGTTTAACCCACGCTGTTCAATCGCCTTCTTCGTCGCAGGACCAATGGCGGCGATGCAGATGCCGCCTTCCGCGGCTGAAGACGAATCTTTCTTCGCTCGCGGACGCGGCCCTGAAGCGCCGCTCTTCCACGGAAACGTGTCCGATCGTGATTTCATCCCCATGCGCTCCCACATCGCCTCCACGCCATTCACGCTGGTGAGAATCAGCCAGTCGTAGCCGCTCAGATTTTTCAACGCCGAATCAAGTGCTCGAAACGACCGGGGCTTGCGAATCTCGATGAATGGAATCTCGATCACATCCGCGCCCAGCTTGCGCAGTTCCGCCGAAAGCGCGCCTGCCTGATGCCGCGCCCGCCCTACCAGCAAGCGCACCCCCGTAAGCAGCCGATCCAAACTCGAATTGTTGTTCTTGTTCACGAAATTTCGCGCAAAGCGATCAGGTAAGTCGTTACGCAGCCCGGAATTCGTATCAGGGCACGCATTTATGCGTGCGTCAGAAAGTCGCAACATTCGTGCGCCTTTAGGCGCTGCGCAATGGAACTGCCGGGATCCGTCTACTCCGGCTCCTTCTTCACTCCCAACCCTTGCTCGCGCATCAATTGTGCCGTGCCCGAGATTGCCGTGTCCGGCGAAGCGAGCAGCGATGCGATCACGTTCTCCTGCTCCTGTTTTGTCCGATTCTGGCTCAGCTTGAACTTCCCTTCGAGTCTCGTGACCGTAATTTCAAATCCCACAATGTGGCCCAGCATGCGCTGGCGATACTCTTCGCTCAACTCCGCCCACTGTTCGGCATAACGCGCTTCGAACCTGCCGATCAGATCGTGAAGGATGGGCAAAAGCTGTTGGGGCTCAGAAAATACGCGCGCTTCGCCATACGCATGCACCGCTCCGTAATTCCACGTAGGAACGCTCTCGTGAATTTCATAGTTGCCGGGTGAAATGTATGCGTGCGGTCCATGAAAAATCACCAAAGCCTGCGGCTGGCTTTCCAGATATTGCCAGTGCGGATTCGCTTTGGCCACATGTCCACGCAGAATCAACTTCTCTCCATCTTGATGAACAGCCAGCGGCAGATGCGTGGCGAAAGGACCTTCCGCCGTTTGCGAAACCAGAATGGCAAACGGATTGGCCCGCATGAAGGCAATCGCCGTCTGGTTATCACGAACCCGAAAATATTCTGGAATGTACACGCGTTAATTTTCCCTCGCGGCCTCAGCCTGTGCGGCATCCTTTCTCCGCACGTGCAACATCTTCTCAACTTCGGCAATCACAGTTCCTTCCTCGTCTTTGACTTCCACGCGAAAGACCGGCTCATATTTGGGCAAGGTCTTCAGCTTCTCGCGAATGTCGTCGAGCGCCGCGTCGCTCAGTCGAAACTCGGCGCGCACCCTGCCCTGGCCGGGCTTGCGATAACGAATGCTGGCCGCTTTGTCCCATACGATGTAATCGCCGCCCAGGTTGGCCATCAGCATGAGCATATAGA
>JASHQK010000533.1 GCA_030039195.1 Candidatus Sulfotelmatobacter sp. | reverse complement strand
GAATGATTTGCTTTGCCATTGTGTGTCTCTCCTATTTCGAAATTCGTTTATAGTCCTGAGCCGTGAGTCGTGAGTGCCGTTCTTGGCTCTTAGCTTTTGGCTCTTACGCTTTTAAGTCTTTTTTGCGTCATCCCGAAGCCCCGCGCTTTTACCAGCGGGGCGAGGGATCTCGCGTGTACCGTTCCGTTGTCATCCCGAGCAGCGTACGATCCGCTTCTCGCAAGATCCTTCGCTCCGCCTGAAAGACAGCTACGCTCAGGATGACGCATTCTGATGGGCCGCTTACTTCCTTGACCCGGCGGTCTCTTTCTTCGCCGCGCCGCTCAGAATGCCCAGCACTTCCTCTTCGCGCATGATGATGTAGTCCTCACCATCCAGCTTGATTTCGGTGCCGGCGTACTTGCCGAACAGAATGCGGTCGCCTTCCTTCACATCGAGAGGACGAACCTTGCCTTCTTCGTTGATCTTGCCCTTGCCGGCGGAGATGACTTCGCCCTCCTGCGGCTTGTCTTTGGCTGAGTCGGGGATGATGATGCCGCCCCGAGTGGTTTCAGCTTCCTCGACGCGCCGGATCAAAATGCGGTCGTGAAGCGGTGTGAATTTCGCCATGGTTGCGACTCCTTTCAAAGTATTTTGGAAACGTTGATTCGCTGTGCTTGAACCCGTAAGCCTATGATTTAGTGGGGTTAGGCGCGTCTGCTAGCAGTGTCGCCTATCGAGTGCTAATTGTAGAAAAAGGGCCGGGGACTTGTCAAGAGCAGGTGTGCAGGTTTCGGGAAGTCAACCGACAAATGGCCGCCCCACGCTTCGTGGCTTTCGAAGCGTGGGATCACCTACAACCGACTGTTGCGCGTGCCATTCGTATTTTGCACAATGGACCTGTTCATCCATCACAGCCGACACCCCTTCCTCCGTGCTAAACCAGGACATGCCAGGAGCCGAGATGCGGGTAACAAAAGTCTCGTGACTGCGTAGCCGGAATGCCCACGTTTCGAAAGGCACGAAACGTGGGGCAGCCTGTCCCGAACGCTCCCGACTGAATTCGAGAATCCCGGACATTCGCCAATGTTCTCTCGGCTAACTCTCTGAATCTACGGGCCAAAATTCGCTTGCATATAGTGTTATAGTTATGTATAACACTATATCGTCGCGCGACGAACTTGGGTCCCGGATCAAGAAACAACTGACAAATCAAAATCAGAATTGGAGAAAAGATCATGAGAAAGTCTCGCGTTCTGCTGACATTTGCAGCGCTGATGCCAGCGCTGCTCGTATGCTGCGGCCATCGTGCTCTCGCGCAAGCGGCGGGCCAGCCGTCAGATGCGCAGAAATCGTTTGACCAGATGAAAAGCCTTGCTGGCGAGTGGGAAGGCGCGGTAACGGCTGAGCCGCCGTCGCCCATGGTCCCGGATGGGACACGAGCGCATATCACTATGCGGATCACATCGCGCGGAAACGCGCTCGTCCACGAGATGCAATCGCCCGGAACACCCCTCGACCCGGCCAAGTATGACCACCCTGTGACCATGTTCTACGTCGACGGCGATCAACTGAACCTGGTGCACTACTGTGACGCCGGCAATCGTCCGCACATGATTGCCCGGCCGGCGGCGGACGGAAAAACGGTGGAATTTGATTTCGTCGATCTTTCCGGCGGCAATCAGTTCGGACACATGTACCATGCGGTTTTCAAGATCATCGACGCCAACCATCACACCGAAGACTGGACGTTCATGATGCCCGGGGACAAGCCAATGCACGGGCACATGGATTTGCGGCGGGTGAATTGAAGTCAGGAACGAAGGACACTGTGTGCGCAGCCGTTCCCTCAAGGGCCAAAGCCCGCGTCTTCCGCGGGCCTGAGCGGCACGACTGAAGGCGTGCCCTTCCCAAAACCATGTATGAGACGCATCAACCCTAGGAAACCGTGATGGACCGTGAGTGGAACGACAATCAGCCGATTTACCGCCAGCTGCGCGATCGCGTGGTGGCGATGATCCTCGAGGGCGTGCTCCAGGAGGAGGATCCGCTGCCTTCGGTGCGCAACGTGGCGGCGGAATATCGGGTGAATCCGCTCACGGTCCTGAAGGCGTATCAGGAACTGGTGGAGGAAGAACTTGTCGAAAAGCGGCGAGGCTTGGGCATGTTCGTGAAAGCGGGCGCACGCAGGCTGCTGCTCAAGGGTGAGCGCCAGAAATTTCTCGACGAAGAGTGGCCGCGCGTGCGCGCCACCATTCACCGGCTCGGGCTCAACGCGGAAGAACTGCTGAGTGCCGGCAATGGCGCAAGTCCGCAAACAGGATCTGCCGCGAAATCAACGCCGCTCTCGGGAGAAGGTGACGATTCGAAGGAGGACCGCTGAACCCATGGCATGCATAGAAGCTCGCGGACTGCGCAAACGCTTCGGCCCCACCGTCGCGCTCGACGGCATCGATCTGCGCGTGGAAGAGGGCCGCATTCTGGGGCTGATCGGCCCCAACGGGGCGGGGAAGACGACCGCCCTCAATGCCATTCTCGGTCTGACTCCGTACGAGGGAGAACTGCGCGTGCTGGGTCGCGATCCATGGTCGGAGCGGGATCGGCTGATGCGCGATGTCTGCTTTATTTCCGACGTTGCCGTTCTGCCGCGCTGGATGCGGGTTTCGCAGGCACTCGACTACGTCGCCGGAGTGCATCCGCGCTTCGATCGGGCCAAGGCCGAGGGTTTTCTTTCTAAGACTTCGATTCCGCGGACGGGGAACATTCGCCAGCTTTCCAAAGGCATGGTGACGCAGCTGCATCTCGCGTTGGTCATGGCGATCGATGCTCGATTGCTCGTGCTCGATGAACCCACGCTCGGCCTCGACATCCTGTTCCGCAAGCAGTTCTACGACGCGCTGCTCAACGATTATTTCGATCGCACCCGCACGATCATCGTGACCACGCATCAGGTGGAAGAAGTGGAGCACGTGCTCACCGATCTGATGTTCATCGATCGCGGGCGCATTGTGCTCGGCTGCAGCATGGAAGAATTCGAAGCGCGCTATGCGGAGATGACGGTCAATCGTGAGCAAGTGGCGGCGGCCCGCGCGCTCAAGCCGATCTCGGAGCGGCAGGCACTCGGGCGCAGCATCTTCCTTTTTGACAAGGTGGATCGGCAGCAACTGGCGAAGCTGGGCGAAGTGCGGACCCCGAGCATCGCCGATCTGTTCGTGGCCGTGATCGGAAATCACGCGACACAGAATCAAGGAGCAGCGGTATGAATACGCAATCGAGCGCGATTCCAGAAAGCCTCAGCGCCCCCCAAGCCATGGTGCCAGCCGAGATTTCCACGGCTCAGCGCCTGTATTGGTCGGTGCGGCGGGAATTGTGGGAAAACCGCTGGATCTACCTCGTGCCGCTGGGAGTCGCAGTCGTGTTTCTGCTCGCCTTTCTCCTCCACCTTCATCATCTGATCGCGGCGGTGCGAAGCTTGCCGACGCTCGACGCGGAGCACCGATATAACGCGATCGGCGGGCCTTATGACTTTGTCGGCGCTGCGATGATGGGCCTCGCGATCCTTATGAGCGTGTTTTATTGCGCCGACGCCCTGCATGATGAGCGGCACGATCGCAGCATTCTGTTCTGGAAGTCGATGCCCGTTTCCGACGCCACGACCGTGCTGGCCAAGGCCAGCATCCCGGTGATTGTCATACCTGCGATCGTCTGCGCACTCGCGTTCGTCATGTGGTGGACCATGCTGCTCGGGAGCAGCGCCGTTCTGCTTGGTCGAGGGATCAGTCCGGCCGTGTTATGGGCCCAGTTGCCCCTGTTACAGATGTGGGGCTTGCTCATCTTCCACATTGGGGCCGCCCACGCGATCTGGCCTGCTCCGGTTTATTGTTGGGTGCTGCTGGTCTCGGGCTGGGCGCGCCGCGCCGTACTTCTATGGGCGGCCCTGCCGGTTCTCGTGATTGGCGTACTCGAGAAACTCGCCTTCAACACCTCCCATTTCGCAATGTTGGTGGGACGAAGATTGATCGGAGATGCGCCCGTGATGGCCGACATTCCAAACCATGGCTTCCCAACTCATCCCCTGACTCACATCACCCCAGGCCAATTTTTGACCAGTCCCGGTCTGTGGTTCGGACTCTTGTTCTGTGCGATTTTTCTGCTTGCGGCGATCCGGCTGCGGCGTTCGCGAGGCGCGATGTGAAGGCTTCCTCAAGCACGTCCGGGCACAGGACCGAAGATCCGGCTGGTTGACCGTTCTCAAGTCCGTGCCCGCGTGACACGAAAAATTGTCTGCAATCCTGCGGCTCATTGCACATGGATCATCTTGGCTTGCGGATCCAGCGTTCCGTGTACCCGAACCTTCTTTCCATCAAATTGCTTCACCTCGTCCTGATGGTCGATGTCGTACATCTGGCCGCTGCCGGCCTCCTGAAACATGTACTTGTTCCCCTGTTTCACGATGGTGCCGACAAATTCGTGCCCCTCGCCCGCCGGTTGTGCTTGATTGCCGCTCTGTCCGGGTTTCGATGGTTGAGTCTGTGATGGCGCCTGGTTTTGCTGATGCGCGGCGGGTGGTTCCGAGGGAGCCTGCTGCGCGTTCGGGCTGCTTTGTTGAGCTTGGGCCACTGTGCCCAGGGAATTCGCGTTCCACGAGGTCAAAATCCACGATCCCAGGGCGAAGACGACGACAACCGTCGCAACGAAAGAGAAGAGCTCGACTCTGTTTTTCACAAAACTTCTCCAAAGACGGGACGCGCACGTTGAGGTCTGAGCAAACCGGATGCCATAGCGAGAGCCGCTTCCATCTCGACTGTGCAAAGCGGCCGCGCGCATTGCATCTGCACGTGGTTAGCCGCGCTCGCGGATCGCGGCCGAGAGAATGCGTACCGAGCTCACGTTGGAGGAATACAGAGAAGCATTGAGGAAACGAAGTAAGTCCGCCTAATCTTTATTTAGTAGCGAGGCAAATTTTGCTCACCGGAAGCGCTATTTCGGCTGCACATCGATCGCGGGCGAGATGCGCAGCGTCCCGCTCGATCCATTGCGGATTTGAATGCTCCGTCCATGCTTGGCGTAGGCCCCAATCACCTGCGGCTGCGACCAATCCAGGTCCCACCCGTCTTCAATGGCGATAAGGGTGTACGAGCCGGGTATGACACTGTGCAGGGCGAAAGTCCCATCCAGATTGCTTTGATCGCGCCGGAACAGGTCGCCATTGCCTTCGGGATTCCTGGGGACCAGCACCACCATCGCTCCGGAAAACGGTTTGCCTTGCTGCTTGACCGTGCCTTCCACTTCCGCGCTGCCGGAGCAAAGAATCACCGCCAGAGAAACCGAAGCTCCCGCCGTGATCGTGACCGTATGCCCGGTCACTTCAGCCCCGTCGGCTGAAATTTGCGAGACGAAAAACTGCTTGTCGCCGCTGCTCCACGCCATCACTTCATAGCGACCGGGACTGATTTGCGACAACTCAGCTTGCCCTCTGTCGTCGAGCTCAGGCGGACCCGGCAACAGCCGCCACTTCGCATTGAATCCCACCGACAAATGCTTGGGCAGCGGGCTGCCGTTCGACATCTTTGCCGTAATCTTCACCTCGCCCAGGCCCGCCGCAGCCGATGTGTTGATCTCTTCGCCATCCTCCGTGAGATCGACGCCACTCATCTGCGTCGCTCCGCCCGCGCCCGGCAGCCGGATGTCGTACCGCCCTGCCGGGACGCCCGAGATCTCGACGACTCCGGGCGAGATCATCCGCACCCCGCCGGTCTCCACGTTGGCGCTACCGTCGAAGGAGGGCTGCTCGAGAACGGGGAAATTGAATCCAATTCTCTCGTTGCCCGCAACGTGAAAAATCAGCCGCAGTCCCGGCACGGGATTCAGGTGGAAATCGACCTGCAATCGCTCGCCGCCGCGGACGGGAATCGGCGTCGCGCTGTCGCTCTCCGTCGTGTCGGAGTAGTACGTGAGTGGGTAGGTCACATCGAGAGTGTGGTCAAAATTGGAGGCGGTGTCGCTGGCCTTGGTTTGCGGATGCACCGCGTACCACGGCTGTGCCTTGGCGGCAATGAAATACGTGCCCGCATTCAGCAGCGAAAATTCGTAGCTGCCCAGGTCGTCCGTCTGCCTGCTATTCATCGGGCGAATCTGCTCGACGCCTTCAGAGTGATCGACACGATAGAGCGTGACCGTGGCCCGGCGAATCGGGTCTCCGGATTCGTCGAGAACCTGGCCGGCAATCGCAGCCGCCGGCTCCAGCTTCAGGACGAGATTTTCCGTGTCCACCCCCGCGCCCGTAACGATCGCGCTCCAATAATTTTCGTGTTGATCGTAAGCAGACGAGATGAACCCGCGCTTGTCTCCGTGCAGCGAATATTGTCCTGGCGGCACGCCACGGAACTCGAATCGGCCGTCGTCGCCGGTGATGACGGATTCCGATTTCTGGTCATCGTTGACCTCGCTCACCATCACCCGGGCGCGCGACAGAGGATGGCCGTCGATCTTGCTCACGATGATGCCGGCAATGCGATATCCGCCCGCGGATTGAGCGGCTGGCACCGCCTGCGGCAGAGCCGGGCTGGGTTTTGCCGTAGACTGCGCGTATACGAGACAAGCGGCGAGCCAGCATGCCAATACGACCGCCGCAAACCGCGCTCCCGATCCCGACGATCCATAGGTCTTCCGCCGAGAGAAACAAAATGAAGGTGGGGTGCCCCACTTCCCGCTGGTTTTGCGGGAAAGCCTGCCCTGAGCCTGTCGAAGGGTGGGATTTTCGACAGCGCGGAATGTGGAGAAAACCTTCATCGCATTCTCACTCATCCGGAATCACCTGCAACTGCACCGACGCGCTCTGGCCCCCGGTCAGTTGAATCACTTGTCCCTTCGTGTCATAGGCCCGCATGGCTTCGGCATCGAGATAGGGAAGATCCTGCTTCCGACTGGCAAACGCCATCACACGGTAGGTTCCGGGCGGAAGCGATGGGAAACTGAATTTTTGTTCCGGCGGCACGGCTCGTTCCTGAAAGCGTCCTGGACCGTCGCCGACGGGAACGCAGTAGACCCACGCATATTGCGATCCGGAAGCCGAGCCCATCGCAGACTGCGAGGTTGTGCTCGCGACCGTGCCGTCAAGGCGGGCCATGTCGTCGCGCAGGGTGACCTGGATGGGCACGTTCGAGGCTGCTCCCACGTCGAAAGGCTGGTGCAGCAGATCCATTCCACCCATGGTCGCCGACGCTACATATCCCCGGCCCGTATTGAGCCGCAGCCAATATCGTCCGGGGAAAACATTTTGGATCACGATCGTGGCGTTGCTCGAGTCGCCGGGTGGGCGAACCGCTCCGCCTCCCCACGGTGCGAAATCATCCGCCGGCTCCAGCCGTGGATAGAAATAAGCCTGCGGTCCGCGGACGAGGTAAGGATGTTGGGCGTCGCCTCCATTAGCCGCAAAGCTCCGGGCGTCCTCGGTGAATTCTTCTTTCACTTGCAGCGTCACCGAGCTGTTTTCCTCCAGCACAAGGGCTCTTCCTTCTACCGGAGCGCCCGCGACCCGCAGATTCACTTCGCCGCTGGTGGAATCCTGCCCGAACGCGTGGGCTTCGACAGTGTAGTTCCCGTTCGGCAGTTGGCCCTCAATTCTGTGCATCTCGGCGTTGTAGCCCAGGGAATATCCGGGTTCAGACTGCCCCTGCAGCTTGACGCGGATGTCCATGCCAGCCATGCCGGCATTCATTTCGCCGTTCGAGTCGCCGATGACGACGGGAATCCTGACCGGATAGTACTGCTGGTCCGTGATGGTCAGGTTCGCTTCGAAAGTCTGACCGGCGGCGAGATCGATCGTCGCCCCTCCGGAAAATTCGCTCGCCGCAGGAAAGTAGACGGGAGGGAATCCATAGTTGGGAGCTCCCGTGCCGTTGACCACGGGATCGTTATCCATGAATTCGTGCGTTGTGATTTTGTAAGAGGCGGAACCCAATTCGGCAAAGCGGAACGAGCCGTCGGATTTGGTTTGCACCGTCCCCGCCGCAGTCCAGCGCGCGTACCCGTCGCGTACCTGCCGCGTCAGAAGCTCCACTTCAATCCCCGGAATGGTCTCGCCCGTGTTCGTGCTCACGCGCCCTTTGATGATCGACTCCGGCGTCAGCGCGATTGTGATCTCGCTGCCGCCCGAAGCCTGGGTCGCCCGCCCCGTATTCCGATCTCCCAGAAAGCCGGGTTTGCGGGCGAGCAGCCAAACCTGCCTGCCGGAGGAAGAAGCGAACTCGAAGTGACCATCGCCGTCGCTCAGCATCGCGTAGCGATCGTCGGAGGAGTGAACCAGCGCCCGCGCCACCGGCAGGTGCGTGACCGCATTCACGACCGTGCCCCGAATCGTGTTTTGATCACCGCTCGATTCGGGATCCTGCGCCGAAATCGTGCCGGAAAAAATGGATAGCCAAACCCAGACCGCGATCACGCAAACCGAGCCACAACGGACTCGCCTGTACCACCCGCGCGCGGCCATTCGAGGGAGAGACATTCCAGCCGTGCTCCTTGAAT
>JASHQK010000532.1 GCA_030039195.1 Candidatus Sulfotelmatobacter sp. | reverse complement strand
CGCGCAGCAGGTGCTCGAATATCTCCACGTCCCGCACGATCTGCCATTGCAATCCGAGCGTCAGCTGCTGCTGGCGCAGTCCAAGTTAAAAGACCAGGACCTTGAAGAGGGAACTCCCGATCACCCCGGCGAGCCCCTGGAAACAGCGGATGCTGGTGACTCCACTGCGGCGGAAAAGTCAGCCGGCGGGCGGACTCTCCCTGCGCGTGAGCCAAACGAAATTCTACCCGCGAATGCGGCCAGCGGAATCAATGTCGTGCAAGCGGCGATCCGGGAACCGCTGCCCAATCATCCGTCGAATGCGCCAGCTGAAATGGGCTCAAGAGCATCGGCTGATCCAGCCCAGGCCGCTGTGAAGATTCCTCCAACCACTACCGTCGTTTTGGATGTTGAGCCAGGCGGAATTGAAGTGCCGTCATTTGCGGGAAAGACGGTCCGCAAAGCTGTCGAGGCTGCTCAGGATGCCGGGCTCGATCTCGAAGTTGTGGGAAGCGGCGTGGCCCGCCAACAGTCTCCCGCCGCCGGAACGCACGTGCCCGCTGGATCACGCGTGACCGTGCAGTTCGGGCCGTGAATTCCAAGCTCACCGCCGAGACCGCCAAGTTCGCGAGAGAAGTTACATTTATTTTGTCTCGGCGTTCTCCGCGTGCTCGGCGGTGAATCGCTTCCGGTTTGACCCGCCGAAAAAGCGCGTGTTACGGTAGTCAGTCACACCGTCGCTGCAGACCAGCACTGCTCGCTGATTGAGGTTTCTCTTGTCCGCTGTTGAGGCATCTACGCGCGAAAATCCCGCAATCCCGGGAATCCGAAAAACCGCGCTGAATGCCGTGCACCGCCAAATGGGCGCGAAGATGGTCGAGTTCAACGGCTGGGAGATGCCGGTGGAGTATCCTGCCGCGATCGGTTGCGGAATCATCAACGAGCACATGGCGGTGCGTACCGGCGTCGGCATCTTCGACGTCAGCCACATGGGCGACATCCGCCTGGCGGGGCCGCAGGCACTCGCAGCCGTGCAGCATATTTCGATGAATGACGCCTCGCGTCTCGCAGTTGGTCAGGCGCAGTATTCGGCGTTGCTGTATCCGAATGGTACGTTCGTCGACGACGTAATTGTCCACCGACTCGGCGAGGATGAATATTTGCTCGTCATCAACGCCGGCACGCGCGAAAAAGATTTCAACTGGGTGCGCGACAACACGCGCCAGTTCGACTGCGTGGTCGAGAACCTCTCGGACGATTTCACGCAGATTGCGATCCAGGGGCCGAAGGCGGTCGACCTCCTGCAGAAGCTGACCGACGCCGATCTGAGCAAAGTGAAGTTTTATTGGGTCACGCGCGGAAGGCTGTGCGGCCTCGACAACATTCTGATGGGTCGCACCGGCTACACCGCCGAAGATGGATTCGAGGTCTATATCCCGTCCGATGAGGATACCAGCGCGCGGGTGTGGCATCAGATTCTGGAGACTGGTAAGGAATTCGGTGTCGTTCCATGCGGTCTCGGTGCGCGCAACACGCTGCGCCTTGAAGGCAAGCTTCCGCTGTACGGGCACGAGATTTCCGATACCATAAACGTCTGGGATGCCGGGCTCGATCGCTTCTGCAAGATGGAGAAGCCGGAGTTCATCGGGAGAAATGCGCTCGAAGCCGCGAAAACCGCGGGCATCAAACGAACACTGGTCGGATTGGAAATGATCGAACGCGGCATCGCGCGCGACGGCTACAAAGTGCTGGACGCGAAAGGTCGCGAGATTGGATACGTGATCAGCGGATCTCCAGCGCCGTTTTTGAAGAAGAATATTGCGCTCGCGTATGTTCCCATAGAATTTTCCGCAGTCGGAACGCCGTTGAGAGTTGAGATTCGCGGGCAGGGCGCTGGAGCCGTGGTTGTTCCTACGCCGTTTTATAAGCGACCGAAAAAATCTTAACCACAGAAGACGCAGAGGGACACGAAGAGGCTAGGAGCTAGACACTTTATATGGCATATCCGACAGATCGCAAATATACCCGAGAACATGAGTGGATTCAGGTCAACGGCGGGTCGGCCAGCATCGGCATCACCGACTACGCCCAGCAGTCGCTGGGAGACATTGTCTTCGTCGAAGCGCCGAAAGTCGGCGCCGAAATCACCGCCGGAAAAACCTTTGGCACGGTCGAATCGGTGAAAGCTGTCTCGGACCTGTTCGCTCCCGCTTCGGGCACGGTGACCGAAGTGAACCGCGATCTGGCGACGTCGCCGGAAAAAGTGAACAAAGATCCACACGGCTCGTGGATGGTGAAGATCACTCTAAGAAATCCCGGCGAACTCGATGCCCTGCTTTCCGCGGCGGATTACGAGAAATTCGTGGCCGAAGAAGGCGGGCACTGAAAGACGACTTTGGACCTTGGCCTCAGCTCCAGTTGAGCTCGCGAAATCCGACCTGATGTCTAGGGTCCGAGGTCTAAGGTCTAGAGTCTTTACGTCTGACGCCTGAAATCGGACTGCTTAGCTACTGACAAATGACAGTCATTCCTCCCCGAAGCTGCTGGCGTTACAAAATCCAACAGGCGTTGAGCTACATCTATATCACTTTCTATGCGCTATCTTCCTAAATCTGCTGCCGACCGCGAAGCCATGCTCAAGGCGATTGGCCTGCGCTCGGTGGAAGATCTATTCGCACCCATCCCCGCCGAGTACCGGCTGAATCGCGATCTCAATATTCCGCGCCAGATGGCGGAATCGGAGATCGTGGACTGGTTTCGCCAGCGCTCTCGCGAAAATGGCGATGGCTACACGACCTTTCTCGGCGCAGGCGCGTACTTTCACTATCGGCCCGTCGTCATCGATTCGCTGATTTCGCGTGGAGAATTCCTTACGGCTTACACGCCATATCAAGCCGAAATTTCACAGGGCACACTGCAGGCCATTTTTGAATTTCAGACCATGATCTGCGAACTAACCGGGATGGAAGTTGCGAATGCTTCCATGTACGACGGTTCGACGGCTGCAGCCGAAGCCGTAATGATGGCGGTCCGCCTGACCGGACGGCGGTCGGTTGTGGTCGCGCGCAGCCTGCATCCAGAGTATCGCGAAGTACTCGCGACCTATGCCACGCATCAGGGCATGCCGTTATCGCTGGTGGAATTCTGCGATGATGGGCGGGTCGATCTCAAGAAACTCGAAAGCCTGATCACCCCGGAAACCGCTTGCGTGCTGGTGCAGTCGCCCAGTTTCTTCGGCACGATTGAAGATGTCGATGCGATTGCGGATATCGCGCACAAGCATGGCGCAATGCTTGTCGTTTCGATTGCGGAGGCCGTTTCTCTCGGAATCGTCGAACCGCCGCGCCAGGCCGACATCATCGCCATGGAAGCGCAATCCTTCGGAGTACCGCTCGGATTCGGTGGCCCTTATTGCGGCGTGATCGCAACGCGCGAGAAAAATGTCCGCCAGATGCCCGGCCGTCTGGCCGGTCAAACGGTCGATAAACAGGGCCGCCGCGGATTCGTTCTCACGCTCGCGACGCGCGAACAGCACATCCGGCGCGAGAAAGCCACCTCGAACATCTGCACCAACCAGGCGCTGGTCGCGCTCATGGTCAACATCTTCATGACCGTCTACGGGAAAGTCGGGCTGAAAGAACTCGCGAAACAGAATCTGGCGAAGACGGCTTACGCGGCGTCCGCGTTCGCGAAGCACAGTGCAATCTTGTTTGGCGGTGCTCCGCGCTTCAACGAATTTGTCGTGCGCACCAGCGAAGATCCCAAAGCGATTAACGGCCGGCTCTTGGGCCATAAGATCGTCGGCGGCTTGCCGCTCGCGAAGTTTTATCCCGAACTTGGGAATGCCGCACTGTGGTGCTGCACCGAATTGACCACACGCTCCGCAATCGATACGGCGGCTGGCCTGATCGCCGAAAGCGAGCGCTCGGTGCGGTCAGCGAGAGAAGAAGCGGAAGAGATCACACGATAGGAGCAATTCCATGTCTGGAGTTGCATGCGCGGCGTGTCACGGAAATAGGAAATGTGCGGAGTGCGACGGAACGGGTACTAACACGCACCTGAATGAGAGCGAGCCCAAGTGCCAAGCTTGTTCCGGGACGGGAGTTTGTTCCGCGTGCAACGGAACTGGCTTCGCGCGAGTGGCACCGCCCGAAATTGTCGACCCCGGATTTAACAAACTATGAAGCATGAGATTCGCAAAGCGACGCGCCACGTCAATCAGAATGAAGGATTGATCTTCGAGAAATCCTCCCCCGGGAAAGCCGCGTGGAAACTGCCTCCGCTCGATGTGCCCGAGGTTGACACGAAGGCGCTTCTAGGTTCATCCGAAAGAGAAGATCTCGGCCACATGCCCGAAGTCAGCGAAATCGAAATCATCCGCCACTTCACGCGGCTTTCGACCTGGAATTACGCCATTGATCTCGGCATGTACCCGCTCGGCTCGTGCACGATGAAGTACAATCCGCGCGTCAATGAAGCGGTCGCGCGGGTGGAAGGAATTGCCAACGGCCATCCCTATCAGCCGGAGAAGATTTCGCAGGGCGCGCTGCAAAT
>JASHQK010000531.1 GCA_030039195.1 Candidatus Sulfotelmatobacter sp. | reverse complement strand
GGAACTGAGACAACGCGGAATACCCTCGACGATCTTCGTAGCTTCGGGCGCACTCGGCCGAACGCCAAACTGGAGAGATCACTCTGGCGGCACCGATGCTGCCATGCATCAGCCCATCTTGACTACGGACCAACTCCGAAGTCTGCTGTCACCGTTAGTTCAGATCGGGTCCCACACACTGAGCCATCCGATGCTGGCACAGCTGTCCGAACGAGAAGCCCGTGCAGAACTCGCCGGCTCGCGTGTCTTTTTAGAACGGATAATTGGCCGCAAGGTGAACCTGCTCAGCTTTCCTTATGGGTCTTTCGACTCGAATATCATTACCTGGTGTCGTGAAGAAGGATATGCGAGAGTTTTCAACTCCATCCCGCATCTTGCGTTTGTCCGGGGAAATGAATTCGTAACTGGGCGCATCGCCGTGAAGCCGGATAATTCGAAACTAGAGTTCCATTTGAAGCTCAGCGGGGCTTATCGATGGCTGCCACTAGCCTCGCATCTGAAGCGTTTTCTCCGCAGCTATCGGACTGACTTCCGTCATCACGATTTAGCCTCTGATGATGTGAGCGATGGATTAAATACTACGCAATGATCGGACTTATTGCTAAGCAAGACGAACTTTCTGCTGCAACAGAGTTTTTCCAGTTGTTCAAGACAGCCTGGGAGCCTTTTGTCTCCCGCCGGAACTATTCTTGCGTGATTACAACAAACGGGGACTTTCCTGATGATCTCGATTTCGAGGTGGTAATCGTCTACGGTTCTGGAAATACGCCCTGTGACCGAGATGCAGGAATTACCTGTCAGAAGCAGCAAAAACAAGTATGTGTGGACTTCGACGGATTGGAGTTCCCGATATACGGAGCTTCGGTAACCTTCTCGAACTCAGAAGGCGCCTTTCTCAGGCTGAAAGACACCGCCCAAGTAGTTGCATATGAGCGTAAAACAAGTGCGCGACGCGTGATTAGAGTTGGCTATGACCTCTTTTGGGAAGTCCAGTTACTGCTGTTAAAGGGGCAACCCGCGGAGAAGGCGGCCATTGCGACGCTCGAGTTTCACATAGCCGTATTGCGCAACATATTGGTTCGAAGTGGAATCTGGTTTGCTGAGATTCTGCCGGTCCCCGCAGGATACCAGTTTATGGCATGTTTGACGCACGATGTTGACTTCACGGGCATCCGTGAGCACAAGGTTGACGCAACAATGCTGGGGTTCCTCTATCGCGCAACAATCGGGTCCGTACTTAGTGCTTTGAGAGGGTTGGGGACGTGGTCCAAATGCCGAACGAACTGGCGGGCAGCTTTGTCGCTGCCGCTAGTGTATCTCGGTCTGATAGAGGACTTCTGGTTGGAATTTGATCGTTTTTCCGAAATTGAGAAAGACTTGGGATCAACCTACTTCTTCATTCCCTTTCGCAAGTATCCAGGAACGCTTGGATCTAAGCCAGCACCGAAGCGCCGAGCCGCGAAATATGATTTCCTCCAAATGCGCGACCAAATTAACTTGTTGGCTAGTCGGGGTTGCGAAATTGCTTTGCATGGCATTGATGCCTGGCAAACCTCGGACATGGCAAAACGTGAGAGAGCCAGAATCTGTGAAGCCACGGGGCAGGTCGACGTTGGTGTGCGGATGCATTGGCTCTATTTTGCCCAAGGATCGCCGCAAGCTCTGGAACAGGGCAATCTCTGCTACGACTCAACTGTCGGCTACAACGATGCGATCGGCTTTCGTGCCGGTACTGCACAGGTCTTCCGCCTCCTGCGCTCAGATGCACTCCTCGAATTACCGCTCATTGTCCAGGACACGGCTCTCTTCTATCCCGAACGTATGGGTCTGTCAGAGAAAACCGCGATGGATCGATGTCGGCAGATATTCGAACACGCGGCCAAGTGGGGAGGAGCCGTAACCGTCAACTGGCACACGCGAAGTTTATCCCCCGAACGACTGTGGGGAAACTTTTACAAGCAATTTCTCCAGGAGATGCGGCAATTCCGAGTTTTGTTTGTAACCGCTGGCGACGCCGTTCAATGGTTTCGTGCTCGACGGAGCGTAAACATCGAAGAAGTACATGTCTCGAGAGTAGGGGCAAGTTTGAAAATGTCGTCTCCACCGACGCGAGCCAAGTTCCCGTTTCTTGTGCGAGTATATCACTTGTCCGAGAAAGTAACTGAGCGTTTCGGTGAGCCAACTCTTCCCGGGTTACATGACATTTGCTGGGATGGCAAGACAGAACTCTCGATCGCTCCCAACCACGTACACGTTTGAGGGCAACGCTTATGATATTGAATGCGCCTCCCGCTCCAATAACTCGCGTTCCGAAACGCGTCTGTATGATCGCGTACACTGGCTACCCATACGATGGCCGGGTCCGACTTGAGGCCGAGTCATTGGTCGAGTGGGGCTATGACGTCGTCTTCTTGGTTCCCAAGCAGGAGTCGACACCTAGGACATACACTTTGGCTGGCGTCACGGTAAAAGAACTCAATGTGCGTAAGATTCGCGATAACAGTCAACTGCAGTATCTGCTTTCCTATTTCACCTTCCTGGTATTTGCTTTCGTAGCTTGCACTCGTCTGTTTTTGCAATCTCGGATCCGGGTGATCCACGTTCACAACATGCCCGATATTCTGATATTTGCTGCTCTGATACCTCGCTGTTTCGGTTGCAAACTTGTGTTGGATCTCCACGACACAGTACCCGAGACTTACCAGGCAAAATTCGAAAACGTCTCTCGCGTCTTTCTCTGGTGCCTCCGATTCGAGGAGCGTATATGCTGTGCTATTGCGAATCGTGTTATCTGTGTCAATCACGTACAGCGCGAGGCCGTTATTAAACGCGGCGTACCAGCCACTAAAGTCGCAACTGTGATCACCATGCCCAGATTTATCGCGCCGCCATCTATCCACACGTCCGGGCAGAAGCAGGTGTTTCGAATGGTGAATCACGGAACAATGTCAAAAAGGCTGGGAAACGACCTGATATTGGAGGCTGCTGCAAAATTAGTCCGCACCATTCCCGGATTCGAGCTCCATATTATTGGTGGAGGGGACAA
>JASHQK010000530.1 GCA_030039195.1 Candidatus Sulfotelmatobacter sp. | reverse complement strand
CCCGTGTCGCGGATGTAGCGCAGTCCATAGTTCACCGTGAGGTTGGGTTTGATCTTCCAGGAGTCGCCGATATAGGCCTCAACCCGTGTATCGAAAAGGCCGCCCGCCGGATACCCGAATGCCGGCAACTCGGTGCTGAATCCCTGGCCGTTGCCTATCGACGCGCCCGTAAACGGATAGTCCCCGATATTCGTGTCGCAACCTACAAAATTCGGCAGGCCGCATGAATAGTAAGGCGTTGTCTGAACGAGCTGATTCGGGTTATTCGGATTAGGCAGATTCGCCGCGTTCACATAGGTATTCAAATACGGCGCCAATCCATTGAACGAAGCAAACCCGCCGGTCGCGATTCCATTGACGGTTGCTCCAAAGCGAATGATGTGTGCGCCCCACACCCAACTGGCGTCATACTTGATCTGCTTGTTGCTCTGGAACGTTTGCTGCGGAGCCAGATAGTTGGGTCCCGTCACGAGACTGGTGTCGTTGAAAGCGACTTCGGCAAGAGGAAACGGATTAATATCCGCGGGCTGCGAGTCAGTATCGCCGCTGATGAGATTGTGAAACTTGAAATATCCCAGGCGGATGCTATGCGACCAATTTCCGTGATTGATGTCGATGCCCACGGCGTGCGACGGAGAATAATCGCGATTCGAGTAGTAGGAGAAGCCGGTGCTGGCCGACGACGTCGAAAGGTTCCAGTCGTAGGCGAACTTGTAAAACACGCGAATATTGTTGGTAGCCTGCCAGTCGAGCCGGCCGCTGGCTTGCGTGCTCTTGAATGGCGAGTCGATGCCACGCGTCAATGCCTGAAATGGAGCTCCGGCCACGATGGAGTCGGCACTGTCCTGCTTCAACCGTTCTGAATCAATAAAGTAGAAAAGTTTGTTCTTGATCAAAGCTCCGCCGAAGCGCCCACCGAAATAATTCCGCTGAAACTGCGGCGAAACCGCGCCCGGCAGATCGGCGAATCCGGCCCGATAGTCGCGGAACTGGTAAAAGGCCTGCCCGTGATAGTCATTGGTTCCCGACCGCGTGGCCACATTGACCGTGCCTGAGCCGGTAACCTCGGAAGAAATGTCGAACGACGAGCGGCCGATATTGAATTCTTGGATCGAACTCAATGCGATGTTTTGCGTCGTCGTTCCAACGGTCTCATCGCTGACGTCGAGCCCGTCAACCTCAATACGCGGCGTCCGGCCATAATCTCCGTTAATAGACAGCGAGTTGTAGCCGACCTTGGTTGGATCGAAGTTCGCTCCGTCCTGCATCTGCACGCCGGGTTCCAGCTGCGCCAGATCCAGGAAACTCCGTCCGTTCACCGGCATGTTATCGATTTGCTGACCGCTCAGCACGCCCTGCACCGTCGACTGCTCCGTGTTGACAGTGATCGCAGAGGTTTGGACTTCAACCGTGGTGGTTTCCTGCCCAATATCGAGCATCACATTGCCCGACGACGTAACCGCGATCTGCACCGGAATCTTGAGTTCGACCGTCTTGAATCCCTTGGCTTGCACCCGGAGTTCGTAATCGCCTACCGGCAAGCCGCCCGAGTTGTAAGTTCCCGCCGAAGATGTCTTAACGGTCACCACTTGCCCGGTCGCGACATTCGTAATCGTAATCGTCGCGCCGGCTATCACGGCGTTGGTGCGGTCGACCACCGTGCCTTGTATGCTGCCCTGGCTGACGGTGGTTTGCCCGAATGCGGCGAGAGAGAAAGAAAGGAAAAAGGCGAATACGAGAAGGGAAAGACTTGCGCGACCCCCAGACAAATCCCGATCAGACATGGCCCCTCCTTCCCACAGTGCAAGTGTGGTCGAGGCGGCCATTCTAGGTTTTCTTCGTGACCGATCTCAAGTCTAATCTTCCTGGATGGGCGTTCTGAGTCCGCCAAACCGTGAAGGACACGAAGCAACACGAAGCCTCCAAACCCGTTGGTTTCCTTCGTGCACCTTCGTGCCCATTGTGGTTAATTCGTCTGTCCCACACTCAGCACGGCTTTTTCGATTTAGCTCGCGAATCGCCGCAAACGGCCTGGGTAATCGATTGCAGCCTTCATCTCGCTGGCCGCCGAAGAAATGGTCTGAGTATTCCCCACGCGGAAGCGCAGCAATGCTGCAATATTGCCGACCTGATCAAACTCGGGATTGTCCTTCACATAAAACGTTTCGACATCGCGCAGGATCACTCTCGGCAAAATGGCCTCGCCAACATCGACAATTTCCTGCGTGGGACGTGCGCAAACCGGGCAAAAGTTCACGACATGGGCATCTAGATGTCCGCAGCCCCGGCACTCAACCGCATGGGATTGGAAATGCTCCCCGATCAGCAGCGTCTGCACCTCTCCCATCTCCAGCGAGCGCAAAACGCGCCGCAATCCGGTCACACCGCGCCCGTGACCACGCGCCTGGCTCAAAACCTGGGCCACCAACCTGCGCCGGCGGTCACTCTGCCACCGGTCCACAATCTGTTGCGCCTGGCTGCGAATCTCGTCCCGCGTGACGTGCTGCACATCGGCGTTGAACTGCCCCAGCAGCGCCTGGCTCACATACGCATGCAACTGCGGTTCGAGTAGCGTGCGATGTACTTCCTGGCAGCCAAGAATCCATTTTTCGAACAGACCTTTTTCCAGTGATTCCTTCAGCAATGCGGCCACAGCCTTGAAATGCTGACGCGCCTCGTCCTCCACGCGCCGCTCGGCGTGACCGGCATCGTAACCGGCAAATCCATCGCTGCGGCCCTTGCGCGAAAGTGACTGGAAAAGGCCCTCGCGTTCGGTCAGCTCGCCCAGCCTGAGATCAAAAGTGCGTGCCCGGTGCCGATCCACAAGAATCACGCCCAGGCCGGGCAGCGCGCCAAGCAAATGGGCAATCGGCTTGAGATGAAAATGTTGATCGACGAAAAGCTGCGTCGCCGCGAGCGTTGGAGGCAAATCGTATTCCTGCCAGACATTCCGTGCGGCGCACGCAAACACAGCTTTCGCGTGCGTGCCATTGCTGCGTAAATCGGCCGAGAGTCGCAGGATCCGGTCAATATCGGCGCGGGCCGAGTCTCGCCTCTCTTTATTTTCTGTGCGCGCCTCCAGATTGCGCAGGGCTTCGCGCGCCAGATCCTTGATCAGAATGACCGTTTCTTTGTGCGATTTATTGCGAGGTGTGACCGGTTGGAAATAAAAGCTGACCGCGCCGGAAGTCGAATCTTCAAATTGAGCCAACTCCCGAAGTTGTTCGCGAGCAATTGTCATAAATCCCCCAGATAAGAACGAATTCGAGCTTAAGCGGCGCCGGTCGGAACGAGCCGGCCCTTGAATTCTCTAGCCAGCGACGGAGCTTTGCGCAGGTGTTCCCGCGCCGCCGAAATGAATGCCAGCACCCGGTCGGCAGGAAGACCGGTGATTCCCACAATTTCGTCGACAGTGAAGCCTTCGACTGCATGCAAGATAAATGCCTCGCGCGGTCCGGAGCCGAGATCCCGCAGCGCCGAAGCGATCAGCCGCAGCATCTCATCCGAAGCCATGATTTGCTCCGGCGTCGAAACCCGCGCATCCGGAATCACGGTCTCAGCAGTGATCGCCTCGTCGGGCTGATGAAATTGCAGTTCCGGCTCGTCGCTGGCGCGAACGTTGCGCTGTCGCGCAGAACTCTCCAGGCAGACCGCGTTCCCGTTGCTTTCATCCCCGCGAGTGAGTTCGTCGAGAGCCTTCAGGGCCAGCCGATAGAGCCAGGGTTCCAGCGCCAGACGCTCTGGCCGGTCCGCATCTCCCAATGCAGCGGCGATCGCTTCGTCGATGACTTCTTCTTTGCTCAAAGTGTCGGCCGCGACTTCTTCTTGCGCTTCGCGGAAATAAATCTCGCGCTCCACAAAGCGCTCCAGGCGCGCCAGGTTGGCATTCACGTACGAACGCACATCATCGGCCGACACGGTGGGTGGAGCGACCGCCGCAAGGGTCTGCTCGAACGGAACCTGGCGCATGCGCGAGCGCGCGTTTTCGGCGCGTTTTCCGCGCTGCCATTTATGCGAGGCGCGCAAAAGATCCTTGTGCTTTTTCACCTGCTGCAGCAGATCTTCAAAAGCACTCTTAACGGCCGCTTCTGCGCTGGCTGCAGTCGTCTGTACCGCGAGCTGTCCCGAGGGCAGACGCAGGTTCAGCGAAACGCTTGTGCCCTCCCGTGGCGACACTTCCTCCACCATCCCCTTCAAGTGCATGAGATCTGGACGGAAGACTTGCAGCCGTTTTTGCAGTTTATCGAGGTTGTGCTGGATATCTTTTTCTAGGGCTGGACTTTTATGAATGCGATAACTGAAGTGAACGTTCATGAGCGCCTCGGCCTTGCTGTACGAAGTTCGCGCAACCAAGTGCTGTTCTTTAATCGAATTGTACACCCGCAGGAAAAAATACAAGCCGGACCGAGATTTGTTTCCCGGAGGAGTCTTTCTTCGGGAATGTTAGCGGCTGGCCAGGATTGGCTTCCAGCGTGAATTGTTCCTGAATTGGCTGCCCCAGCCTTCGTGGCTTTCGAAGGCTGCGTACCACTGTGGGCCCGGTCGGAAGATCAAAATCGGTCCAGCCCCCCTCGGCCTCTGGTTACCGCCTTTGCGTCGGCTTGCAACGACTTCCTTCGTTTCTCTATGATGCGTGGAGCGTGAACAAACTACTGGGCTTCTTTCTACTAATTTCAACAGCGCTTTCCGCCGCGGCACAATCCAATTCCTCAACCGACGTCGATGCCGTTTTTCCCGACGCGCGTTCTTTCTATCTGGAACTGCATCAGCACCCGGAACTCTCAGGCCATGAAGTGCACACGGCCTCGGAACTCGCTGCTCGTCTCAGAGCTGCTGGTTACGACGTGACGGAACATGTCGGCAACACCGGCGTGGTGGCGATTCTGAAAAATGGCGCGGGCCCGACCATCATGCTGCGTACTGAGCTTGACGCGCTACCGGTTGAGGAAAAAACCGGCCTGCCCTATGCCAGCAAGGTGCACGCGACTGATGATTCCGGCCACGACGTTCCCGTGATGCACGCCTGCGGCCACGATCTTCACATGGCGGCTTTGCTCGGCACTGCCGAAGTGATGGCAAAGACCCGCGACACCTGGCACGGCACCCTGATGCTGATCGGCCAACCGGCGGAAGAAACGATCGGCGGGGCCGAAGGCATGATTCGCGATGGCCTGTTCACGCGCTTTTCCAAGCCCGACATCGCCGTCGCTCTGCACGTAAGCAACGAACTGCCGGCCGGCATGGTCTCTATCACTCCCGGCATTTACAACACGAATTCAGACTCCATCCGCATCACGATCTTCGGCAAAGGCGGTCACGGGGCCATGCCGGATACGGCAGTCGATCCCATCCTGATTGCCGCTCGCACGATTCTCGCGCTGCAAACCATCGTTTCGCGTGAGGTAAAGCCGGGAGAAATGGCGGTCGTCACCATCGGCTACATTCGCGCCGGCACCAAGAACAACATCATTCCGGATCAGGCGGAAATGGGAATCACCGTGCGGACTTTCAAGCAGGATGTCCGCAAACATATTTTGGCCTCGATCACGCGCATCGCGAACGCAGAAGCGGCCGCCGCCGATGCGCCTCGCCAACCCCTGATCGAACGCTATGAAGGCACGGACCTGGTTTACAACAATCCCGAACTGGCGGAGCGTTTGCGTGCTCCGCTCGAAGCGGCGTTGGGGAAGAAGAACGTAGTCACCGCCGAGCCGATTCCGCCCTCCGAGGATTTTTCTTATTTCGTCGAGCAGGGAGTTCCCGGCTTCTATTTCAGTCTGGGCGGCTCCGACCCGGAGAAGTTTGCCCAGTCCAAAGCTTCGGGAACGCAGCTGCCGTCGAATCATTCTCCGTTCTTCGCGCCCGATCTCGACCCCGCCCTGCGTACAGGAATCGTTGCCGAAGTCGCAGTGCTGCGAAATCTGCTGAACGCATCGCCAGACGAATTACACAAATACACGGCGGAGCAGCCGGCAGAATAGTACATCCTGAGTACCACCGCGCATTGTCATCCTGAGCCGCATCTCTTGCGGCGAAGGACCTCTGCGGTAGAGAGCTTGGCAACCGCCAGTAAGTGCACAGGTCCTTCGGCGGGCAAAGCACCCGCCTCAGGATGACAACGTAGCGGAGCTTCCCGGCCACTCGCTCACCGCGTAAGCACCACTACCCGGTCCGTCTCGCCCGCCTTCGCCTCCGGCAATGTGAGCACGATTCCGTCTTTCGTCTGCGAAAAAGGAACATCCGATCCGGCCGTAAGCATCCGCGCGCTGTGAATCGTCGAAGAGATTGCCGGCAAGGCCAGCAACTTCGCCTCCCAATGCAGCACATGCACGTAAATCTTGCCCTCTTTCTGTGTGGTCACGCCCCAATCCGCCGGAGCGATCGGCCCTCCCCGCGTGCCGTAAATCGAATCGCCATATGTCGCCATCCATGTCCCGACCGCATGCAACCGCGTCACGAATTCTTCCTGAATTTCCCCGTTCGGCATAGGCCCGATGTTCAGCAGCAGGTTCGCATTGTTTCCGGCCGCTTCCACCAGCATCCGCTCGAGTTCCTCCGGGCTTTTGTAATGATCGTCTGCGATCGTGAATCCCCACGAGTCATTCAGCGTGTTGCATTCCTCCAGCGGAAGCGTGCTCACCACCCTGGTGTTGAATCCCGCCGTATTTTGCCCGGGCAGGTCGCGCTCGAACGTCTGCACGTCCTCTCCTGGCTTTGGCGTTTGATGGTGATTGGGAATGATCAGTGCTGCCGGCTGCAATTGATGAATCAGCGCATAAGTCTTCGCCAGGTGCCAGTCCGCATCCGGCTTATCCCACATCCCATCGAACCATATCCCGCCGATCGGCCCATAATTCGTGAGCAACTCGCGCAACTGCCCGTCCATGTAATCGTCGAGGTATGCGTTCCAGTCGCCGTGATTCGGACGCCCGTTGTCCCACGACGTCACGCCGCGCGGGTAGTAATCCGGATTGTGCCAATCCAGCTGCGAATAGTAGAAAAAAAGTTTGATCCCTTGCCGGTGCGCCTCATCGGACAGCATCTTCAGCGGATCTTTTCCGTACGGCGTTCGCTTCACGATATTCCAGTCCGAAACTTTCGAATCGAACATGGCGAAACCGTCATGATGCCGCGACGTAATCGTGATGTACTTCATCCCGGCTGATTTGGCTAGCGCTACCCAGGTTTGCGCGTCGAACTTCTCCGGATCGAAAAATTGCGGGAGCCTGTTGTATTCGTCGAGTGTCAGCTTGCGATTATGAAAAACCCATTCGCCATCGCCCAGCACGCTGTACACGCCCCAATGAATAAACATGCCGAATTTCGCGTCTTGAAACCACTGCCGGGCCTTCAAATTTTCAGGCGACGGCTGATAGTCATTCTGCGCCGCCGAGATTCCCGGCGCTGCCAATAAGAGCGAAAACAGCAGCAAAACTTGCCATCTTTGCATCCCCTTCACGATTCCACCTCGCATCTTCGGAAATAAGAAATTCGCCTGCCATCATCGCGCGCATTATATTCCTCGCGCTGCATAGCACTATCTCATTTGAGTCCGCTTCTTCACATGCGTCATCCCGACCCCCCGCGTTTCTCCAGCGGGGCGAGGGATCTCGCGTGCAGAAAATATTGTTTCGCGAGAGATGCTTCGCTTCGCCTGAAGAACGGCCTCGCTCAGGTGATCCCATTCGGCGCCATTTAAAGGGAGTACAGACTATTCAGATTGTGCCGTTAGTCCCGACGCACGGCCACATGATTGGACGAGAGTTTTGTTAGAATCTTGCCGTCATGACTGACACTGAAATCATTCTCGTGCCCGGTAGTACCGTCGCAACCGCAAAAGGCGACGGTCCTGCAGTTGATGTAAGCGGCGTGCCCAATCGCATTTTTCTCATCACACTCAGCATCGCCAAGATCATCGAGCAGGAATCGCTCGACCTGAGCATCTTTGGTTCACCCGATGGCACGGCCTGGGACGCGAAATCGCTGGCCGCATTCCCGCAGAAATTCTATTGCGGAGAATCCCCGCTCCTGCTCGATTTGAAGGCGCATCCCGAGGTCAAATTCGTTCGCGCTCACTGGGAAGTCGCACGCTGGGGACGCGGCGTGGAAACGCCCATGTTCGAGTTCGGAGTGACCATGAAAGAGGTTCCTGCGGAAGTCCTGAAGGAAGCCGCGGCCGAAGCCAGAGCCCGCGCCTAGATGCCCAGCTGCTCACCCCACAGGCTCACCGTTTGAGGTACATTCAATGCTTATGACTGTCGATTTTGTGAAAGAGCTCTACGCTTACAATCGCTGGGCCAATGGCGAGACTGTCGCCGCAGTCTCTCATCTCGATCCTGGCGCTTTCACCCGCGCCTTGGGTAATAGCTTCGCTTCTGTCCGCGACACGCTTGTACATATTTTGGGCGCGGAGTGGATCTGGCTGGAGCGCTGGAATGGGCGCTCGCCCCGTGCCTTGCTCAGCCCTGCGGAATTTCCCGATCTTCCGTCAATAACGCAAAAATGGAAGCAGATCGAAGAAGGACAAAATGCACTCTTGCGCGCACTACGACCCTCGGATCTGGATAAAACCATTTCCTATGTGAATCCGAAGGGCGAAACGTGGACCTATCCGCTCGGACAGCAATTTGTGCACGTGGTGAATCATTCCACTTATCATCGCGGTCAAATCACCACCTTGTTGCGCCAGTTAGGCGCACAGCCGGCTGGGACCGATTTCCTGAGCTACTATGACCAACTGCCCCCACCAAAGCCGCCTTCATAGCCAACGTCGGCTGTTCTAAGTCGCAATCCGTTGCCTTCTATCCGCTAATATTGACAGCATGAAAGGCGAGTCGCAGACCATCACTCCCGCCCGCACCGTTCGCGGCGTTGTGCAGCTGCCCGGCGATAAATCCATTTCGCATCGTTACGCCATGCTGGCCTCGATCGCCGAAGGACCTTCCCGTCTCGAAAACTATTCCACGGGCGCCGACTGCGCCAGCACTCTGGCTTGCATGGGCACGCTGGGCGTGAAGTGGGAACGAAAGGATGACGGTAGCATCGAGCTTCAAGGCCACGGATTGCGGCTCGCTGCTCCGGCGGAGCCACTCGATTGCGGCAACTCCGGCTCGACCATGCGCATGCTCAGCGGCATCGTTGCCGGACAAAAATTCACGAGCGAAATGATCGGCGACGAATCTCTTTCCCGTCGTCCCATGCAGCGCGTCATCACTCCGCTCTCTGAGATGGGCGCGCAAATCGAATCGCTGGAAGGGAAGCCTCCTCTGCGCATCACCGGCACCGCGCTCAAAGCCATCGACTACAAAATGCCCATCGCCAGCGCGCAGGTGAAATCATGTGTGCTGTTCGCCGGCCTGTATGCAGACGGCGTGACCCGCGTCGAGGAGCCGCTTCGCACCCGCGACCACACCGAAGTCGCGCTGCGTGCGTTCGGCGCGCAACTCGAACAGAAGAGCATCGCTTCCGGTGCCCATGAAGTTCGCATCCATGGCGGACAGCGCTTGCGCGGCATCGAAAGCCGAATTCCGGGTGACCTTTCCAGTGCGGCCTTTTTCCTCTGCGCCGCCGCGCTGTTTCCAGATTCGCATCTGACCCTCCCCAATCTGCTCATGAATCCCACGCGCGCCCGTCTGCTCGATCTCCTCATGCAAATGGGCCTGCGTATCTCGGTCACTCAACTCGACCAGATCCACGGAGAGCTAGTCGGATCGCTCGAAGTCGAAGGCGGCCAGCTGAAGGGCATCACCATTGCCGGCGCCGACTCTGCCGCGCTCATCGATGAACTTCCCGTCCTGGCGGCTATCGCCCCTTACACCGAGCAGGGAATTGAAATCCGCGATGCCACAGAGTTGCGCGTGAAGGAATCCGACCGCATCGCTGCCGTGGCCGAAAATCTCCGCCGCATGGGCGCGCAGCTCGACGAGCGCGAAGACGGACTAAGAATTCCCGGCGGACTAACTTTGCACGGCGCCGAACTCGACTCGTTTTCCGATCACCGCATCGCCATGGCATTTGCCGTCGCGGCGTTGCGTGCTCAAGGTGAAACGTTCATTCGCGGAGCCGAATCCGCGGCGATTTCCTACCCCGCCTTTTTTCAAACGCTCGGGCAAGTAGCACAGGAACTTCCTAGGTAACGTCCGGCTATTACTCGCGTGACCTATCTTCTCTGACCAGAAATTAGAAACTACACCTGACTCCGGGACCGCAACAGTCATGTGCGTCCGAAACCAATTTCTGGGGTGATGCCACCTATGCGTTCCAAGCTTGCGTTTGCGGTTATTCTGGGCCTCACTGCAACGGCTTACGCCAAGGCGCCCAAGGAATATCAACGGGGAAAGCTGTTGCAGATGGACTCGGTTCCTTGCGGCATGGCTGAGAAAGACGCCACCAGTCTCACCGGCGAGATGCTCGGCACCGACTCCGGCAGCAAGAAAACGCAGGAAGTCTTGTGCCCGGAATACGTTTTGCAGACCGACAAGGTGGTCTACCGCATTCGTCCGCGGGATTCGAAACATCCCGTGCTCCTGCCCGTCGGCGACGAAGCCCAGTTTCGTCTGGAAAACGACAAGATGCTGCTCCGCGTGGAAGATCTCAACCAGAAAGAACGCGAGTACATTGTCGTTTCCATGACGCCTCGCTCTGACGCCAGCACGGCCGATGCGGACCCCATTCATTTAAATCACTTGCAATAACTGTGCGGTATTAACTCGATATAAATCCTGTAGGCAGGGACCCCGCGGCTCCGCTCCGTGTTCTTTTTCCTCCTTATCTCCCGCAGCCGGCTTCGAACACTTTGCCGGTTTCATCGGCATCCGTGCCGAAGCCGGTGATGACATCTACTTCCTGAACGGTACCGCGCATAACAATCTGCGCGTTACCTTCGGACCTCAATTCCGTTTCTGAATTGTTAACTGCATGGGGTGCCCGCTTCTGGCTGGTCTTCCCAGAAGTGGGCACGACCATAGAAGTTCCCATCAACTCCCGGGCAACTCACGGTCTCCTGTGACTTCCATCACGGCACCAATTCCTGCCCCACTGCATAGTCCGTACAAGGCCGAGGCAAATTTGCACTCAGCCATTCCCGGTGGACGTCGCTCCTCAACGCGTCAATCCGTGGGTCGTCACCTTCTCCGTCATGCTGGCGACCTTCATGGAAGTTCTCGACACCACCGTCGTCAACGTCTCCATTCCGCACATAGCCGGCAACCTCGCTTCCACCAACGAAGAAGGCACATGGGTCGTTACCTCCTATCTCGTCTCCAACGCGATCATCCTGCCCATCTCCGGATGGCTGGCCAATCACATGGGCCGCAAGCGTCTTCTTCTGCTCTGCGTCACCGGTTTCACGCTGACTTCGCTGTGCTGTGGACTCGCCGCTTCTTTGCCGCAACTGATTCTCTTCCGCGTGCTGCAAGGTCTCAGCGGCGGAGGATTGCAGCCGCTGGCTCAAGCGATTCTTCTCGAAACTTTCCCCAAGGAACGGCACGGCCATGCCATGGCTGCCTTCGGCATCGGCATTCTGCTCGCGCCCATTCTCGGCCCAACCCTCGGGGGCTGGATCACCGACAATTATTCCTGGCGCTGGATCTTCTATCTCAATCTCCCCGTCGGAGTTCTTTCCGTCTTCCTGATGAACCGATTTGTCTTCGATCCTGCGTACGTGAAACGCAGCGGGGCTAAGGTCGATCTGTGGGGGATCGGTTTCCTCGCCCTTGGCATCGGATCGCTGCAGGTCTTTCTCGATACCGGCCAGCGCAAAGACTGGTTCTCTTCCAATTACATTCGTACCTTCGCCATCCTCTGCGTCGTCGGCCTCGTCGCCATGATCGTCCGCGAATTGATGACCGATCATCCCGTCGTCGACTTGCGTGTCCTCAAAAACCGATCCTTCAGCGCCGGCGTGTTCCTCATCAGCATGCTTGGATTCGTGCTCTATGCCAGCCTCGTTCTTCTCCCGCTCTATCTGCAGACGCTCATGGGATATCCCGCTTACAACTCAGGTCTGGCTCTCTCGCCACGAGGCATCGGCGCGCTCTTATTTACGCCACTCGCCGGGCATCTGACCACAAAAACGGATCCGCGCCGCCTGTTAGCTGTAGGATTCGTCCTCGGTTCCATCACCATGTTCCAGCTCTCCGGCCTCAATCTCTACGCCGGATTCTGGGATATTTTCTGGGCTCAGGTTTTACAGGGTGTCGCTCTAAGTTTCCTTTTTATTCCGCTCATGGCTTTGGCTATGGCTCGCATCTCCCCCGAGCGAATGGGGAATGCCACCAGCATCTTCAATCTGATGCGCAACATCGGCGGCAGCGTCGGCATTGCCGTCATGACGACTTTTCTTTCGCGCCGCTCGCAATTCCATCAGAATCATCTCATCGCCGATGTTACGCCCGGCAATCTGCAAGCCATCAGAATGCTGCAAGGCTTGCAGGCGCATTTTCACGCGCAAGGCATAAGCAGCGTAGACGCCGCTCGCAAGGCCCTCGCCGCCATGTATGCCATGGTCCAGCAACACGCCGCGATGCTGGCCTTCGTGGAAGCCTTCTGGATCATGGGGGTCGTCTTCCTGCTGATGCTGCCGTTTCTGCCCGTACTCCAATATGTGAAGCCGAAGCCCGCGCCGCAGCCCGAAGCGATAGTCAGGCGAGATCTAGGACCGGTGGACATGACGGCGCTTGTCTCTAGAGTTCCTGAGTCCGCAAGCTCGGGAAGCACCGCGGAAGAAGAGACCCATCTCTTGCTGCATTGATGCGGCTGGAAGAGCCATATGTAAGGCAGTCCGCCGTTGCAGCGAGGCGCTGTTTTACGCTCTGATCCCACTCTTCCTGTGATAAAGTAGTGCGCGCCACGTTTCGCCGGGCGTGGGGCCCGGCGGTTTCGTCCTCTCGGTATTCATAAGAAGGGACCACTCTCCATGACCACCCTCTGCGATCTCGTAAAGGATCGAAAAATCTATTCGCTAGATGGCTCGCGAACCGTGCTCGACGCTGCTCGTTACATGATGGAGCACAATGTAGGCGCGGTCGCCGTCTTGCGCGAGGGCCAGCTCGCGGGCATTTTGTCGGAACGCGACATCATGAATCGCGTGGTCGCCGTCGGCCGCACTCCCGGCACCACCGCAGCCTCCGAGGTCATGACTCCCAACCCGCGCGCGGTTTCCATCAACGAGAGCATCGAGGAGTGCCTCTTCATCATGCGGGAATTCGGCTTCCGCCACCTGCCTATCGTCGACGGCAGGGAATTAAAGGGGCTAGTCTCGCTGCGCGACGTCCTCATGCATCATGCCGCGGAACTCGATCGCCAGTCACGCCGCGCCGCTTCGTAGCTGATCCGGAAAACGCATCGCACTGTGCGCCGAGAACGGGTAGCCCGCAGATGTGTAGCCGCGGACGCCCTCGCCCGGGGTCGCAAGCGAAGCTCGCGATCTGGTGTCCCCGCCACATCGACGTCTTGGGGCAATAAGGGTGAGCGTCGAAGTCCGCAGTCAGAATTCAGTCGACCGTCAGCGTCACCGTAGGCGCGCCCGTGCCGCTATTCGTCGAGAGATTTCCATTGCTGTCGGTCCCGATCACCGTGAAAATGTAGGTGTTTTTGGGGGTGATGAAGGTGGTTGACGGCTTTGTGGTGGTGGTAGTCACGTTCCCACACGCTGGGATCAGCATAAATGACGCGACGATGATGACGAGAGCCAGCACGCCCCATGCTTTTCGAGACCGCTTGCTGCTCGCCGCTCCCATTCCTGCGAACGCGAGCATCGGCAGGGGCAGCCACAGCGCATAAAAGCGGTTTCTCGGACTTGGGCTGAGCCGGGCCTGCCCCTGCGAATTTCCTTGGGTCAAAATCGTCAGCGTCACTGGTGTCGGCTGCACGGCTTGCGTCACGGGAACGGGTTGTGGACTGAACGTGCACACCGGTGGATAGAGGACCAGCGGCGAGATGGTCTTGCACGACATCCATACTCCCAGGTTTTGATTGTTCGATCCTGTCCCACTCAACAGGTACCCATTGACCGAATTGACGTTGATCGTGGCCGACGCTCCCGTCCCTGCATGCACACTGCTCGGCTGTACTGGCCTTTGGACGGTCACGGTAAAGCTGGGCGCGATCGCCAGCACGCTGATGTCCAGAGTTTGCTGCTGCGTGCATGAACCCGAGCAGCTTCCCGCTGATCCAGTGCCCGTCACCGTCACCACATAGCTTCCCGGTGTCGCTGGCACTTGATTAGGCGGGGCCGTAAGCCCGGAAAACGTCAAAGACGCTGTCGCCGGCGGTGTTACGGACTCCGGGCTCACCTGGCATGTGGGCATGTTCGTTGCCAAGGTTCCGCCGACTTGGCAAGTGAGAGCGACCGTCCCCGAAAACCCGTTCGTGGGGTTGAGGGTGAGAGTCGAAAGGGCCGAGCCGTTGTCGCCGCCCTGATTGACCGCGTAAGGATTAAACTCCGTAGCGGCCAGTGTGAAATTCTGCCCATGCGCCGGCACCACCCAGCTCAACGCGAAAATCAACACGCACGTCGCAACGCCGGGCGCACTCCGAACCTTCGCGATCCATGGCAACCACTCGTGTCTCAACATATCTGAATTTAAGTTGCTTCGATTCCAGAATTCGCGTGCGGGCTGCCCCAGCCCTCGCATTTCGAAAAGATTTCCACACTTCTTATGCTGCGTGAGTTGCCCGGCGCCTGTACCCGCCGAAAGCAGTTCGCGGACTCCAGCAGAATCACAATATTACCACTAACCGCGCGTGGGAAATCTTTTCACCTGGGTGCTGAAGTAGAGATAACCGAACCCTTGACGGACTTTTGGCCTGAATTTCCGGTGCTGTCCCCGCCAAAAGAAGTTGCCACACTACGCGGGATCTGCCCTTTTCTCGAGGACGCGGTTCACTTCTCTGAGCACTGCTATGAGGATGTCGTTAATCTCATTAAGCAAAACAATTAACTTATTGGGGTCTTTTTCCTCCAGAGCCTTCGAGCAGAGGTCGTGCAATCGTCCTTGTGTTTCCGCTGCCATCTGCCGCCGCACCCGCAAGATGCAGGATCCATTGACCACAACTTAGCACGCCAGCGCTCCTGATCCTCGCGCCAATGTGCGTCAGCGGCGGTCAGTTGATGAAAAAATTCGCACCTTCTCCCGAAAACAAGTGCAACCTGTACCGCCACTCGACTTTAAGGCACCGTCACAATCACCCCCGTGCAAGGCTTGGCGCCGCGCCGCTGATAGCTGTGAGGGACCGCAGCATCGAAGTAAATCGCGTCCTCAGCTTCCAACGGATATTCCTCGCCGCCGATTCTCAGGGTCAACGATCCCTTCATCACAAACAGAAACTCCACTCCAGCGTGCTGATGCGTCTTCAGCTTCTCCGCCGGAAGTTCTTGAAAATCGGCCAAATACGCGCTCAGCTTGCGCTCGGTGGCGCGGTAATCGAGACACTCGAAGTAGTACGGCACGTCTTGCGCGGCTGGCCGCTCGGGAAACCGCACCCGTTCCTCCCGCCGCACCACGCCCACCAGGCGCCGCTTGCGCTCGTCGGTGAAAAAGTACTCCAGCCCCACTCCGAACACCATGGCGATGCGCAGCAGCGTCGGCAGGGTAGGGAATAATTTCCCGCGCTCCAGCTTCGACAGCAGCGCCGGCGAGAGCCCGGTGTGCTTGCCTAATTCGACCAAGCCCATGCTCTTGCGCAAGCGAAGCGTGCGGAGCTTTTCTCCAATCTTATACCTGCCCAGTCCATCCGCAATCGTGTCGTTCATGCCAGCCATGGTTTCTCAAAAATAAAATACATGTTCGCCAAAGTAAATCTACTTGACACACTTCCCGGCGGCCCAGCGCAGCAAAATGAAAATGGGGTGCCCCACTTCTGGCCGGTTTTGCGAGAAGTGGGATTCTTGAGGCTTCCTGCACTCCTACTTCTTGAACAACCCCTTCAGCCCCTTCAGGGTATTTTGTCCCGGAACGCTCTTTCCCCCGGTCACGCCTTTCAGCAACCCCTCGGCCATGCCTTCGACATTGGGGACGAATTTTGGATCGGAGGTCGTTCCCTCAATTCCAAATGGAATGCCTAAGCCACCCATCGTCGCTGTCATTTTGAAGGCCAGTTGATCGCTTGGGCTGACTGTCCCATCTCCCGTCATGACTCCGATGCTCGGAACCGTCAGGTTGATATTGTTGGCCTGCGTGCCTTCCGGCGACACCCGCACATCGGAACTCAGGTTCTTGATCTCGGTGTCCTTACCGGTCTGCTTGCCCGACAGCGCGGAGATCGAAGAGAGCTTCGAGCCCAAATCGAAATTCTCGAGCGCTGCATTTTCCATGCGAATTGACCCACTCGTCACCAGCTTGTCGACCGGACCCGTGCTCGTCAGGTTGATATTCAGGTCGCCGCCCTTCAGCGTCGCTCCCGGCGGCAGTTTCACGCCCACAGCCGGCAGCATCGCCTCCAACTCGTCCACCGGCATGCCGTTGCCATCCAATTTCAGATCCACCGTGGTGACTTTCCCGCTGAGGTCATAGTTTCCCGTCAGGTGGGCTACGGCCTTGCCCATGGCGATATCCCCTTGCGTGAGCGTGCCGGCTTGTCTTGTCAGCTCGTAAGCGGTGGCAAATGTGACAACCACGGACCGGCCCGCCGGCGCACCGTTTTTCACAACCTGCAGTTTCGTTGCCTGCAGTGTTCCGCTCACTTTGGCTTGATTGCCATCAGAGCTGAGAGTCCCATTCAGGTCCGCAATTCCCGAAATCCCCGTCGCTGGATCGATGAAGCCTGACTGCTCCAGGTTCATACTCTCGACTGCCAGTTTGGCGTTGAGCGGAGTAAGCACGGCGTCACTGGGACTGATCGGTCCGGCATTGCCATCCAGATTCAGTTTCCCGCCTCCCGGCAGATCGGCGCTCATGCTGAACGGAAACGAATTCGTGAAGGCGAAGTTTTTTACCGCGATATTAACGTTGCTGTAAACGTGCGGACTCTCCGCCGATCCTGCCTTCGAAATCGTGACTCGCCCGTTCTTCACGGTCAACTTTGCCACGGTCAAATTCGGGTTGCCGCCGGAAGGTGTAGCCGGTGCCGGAGAAGAAGGATTCGCTTGTGGAGTGGCTTGCGTATTGGCTTGCGGTGCCGCCTTCATCGGCTCCGGCGGTCCGTTGGTCTGCTGCGATTGAGCGGCGCTCTTCGTCCCGATACTCGAAAAATTCCACTTCGCGCCCTTCTCCGATTTGACCAGGCTGATTTGCGGTTCATTCAGAGTCAGCTCGGTTACATTCAGCGTCTTGGAAAAAATCAAGGGAATCATCTCGACGCCCACCTTCAGAGACTGGGCCTGCACGAATGGTGTCGCGCTAAAGGTCGGATCGTCGGCAATCGCAATATTGTCTGCGCCCACGCTGCCGGAAATCAGCGACAGCGACAGATTTCCCACCGTAACCTGTCGCCCCAGCGCCGTGGTCAGCTCCGATTCCAGCTTTGGCCGGAACGTGTTCGCGTTGATGAAGAACGGTACGGCGATCAGAATAATTACAATGACCGCGATCACAATCGCGACAATTTTCAATCCGCGTTTCATAGGGTCACCTCGATCTCGAAAAGTAAAACTCGCCTGATCTGGGGTAATCCGCGCGATCAGTACGAGTCGCAACCCGGTTCACAGGGCGCTCGTGGCAACAACGCCCCGCTTTGAATGCGCCTGTTTCGATGCGCCCCGCCGAAATCACCGCTGGAATTTGCTCCTGGCCTCCGTGGATCAGAACCAGCCAGTGGACTTTGCTTCGCTTGTAGTCTCCGCCCGCGCGGTGCAGAATTCAAGGGCGCTTCGCGTGTAGGGGAAACACGGAGTCGGGCGGCTCGAAGCCTTGGAACTGAGTCGGCGAAATTTAGATCCTCGCGACAACGGCGCGACTTGGCGCTTGCCCCTCCTCTCAGGAATGCTGCTACCGTACCGTGGGGGCGAATATCTATGACTAGTTCACAGGAAAATGACGAACGCTGGCAGGAACTCTGGGAGCAGGCAGCGAACGAACTAAACCCGGAGAAGCAGAGTGAACTGGTCTATGAAATCCACCGCCTCTTGCGGGAAAAGGAAAACAAGAAGCAGCCCCCTCAGGGAAGCGGGGACGTAGCCTGACTAAACGCCAGTCGGCACAACCTGTCGAGTTCCCACCGCCTGGAGCGCGTGTTCCAGATCAGCAATCAGATCTTCCGCATTCTCGATTCCCACCGATAGGCGAATCATCTGTTCGGTCACACCCATCTTTCTGCGCTGCTCCGCCGAAATCATCGCGTGCGACGTCAATACCGGAATCGATACCAGCGATTCCACGCTGCCCAGGCTCGTCGCCAGCGTAAACAGCCGCATCGCTTCGCTCACCCGCCGCGCGTCTTCGCCCGTGCCCTCGATTTCAAATGTGACCATTCCTCCTCCACCCGTCATTTGCGCGCGCGCGATCGCGCGCTGCGAATGACTGCGGAGAAACGGATAGTAAACTCGCCGCACTTTCGCATGCCCCTCGAGAAATTCTGCCACCCTCTGCGCATTTTCATTTTGCCGCGCCACGCGCACCGCCAGCGTTTTCAACCCCCGGATCAGCAGCCACGCCGCATGCGGATCCATGCAATTGCCCAGCGTCGTTCGCGTCTCCCACAATTCCTGCATCAACTCGCGCCGTCCGCATACCACTCCACAGGTCAAATCCGCATGCCCGCTCAGATATTTTGTTCCGGAGTGCATGACCACGTCGAATCCATACGCCGCTGGATGCTGATTGATGGGCGTGCCGAACGTGCTGTCGATCATGCTGATCAATCCATGTTTCTTCGCGAGTCCCGTAATCCTTGCGAAGTCGATCACATGCAGCGCCGGATTGCTCGGCGACTCCACGTAAAGCATCCGCGTGTTCGGCCGGATCGCGCGCTCATATTGTTCGTAATCGGTCGTATCGACGACCGCGGTTTCGATCCCCAGTTTCGGCAGCCAATCGCAAAAGAACTTTGTCACCCCGCCATAAATGTCGCGCTGGGCCACAATGTGATCGCCTGTCTTGACGAGCGCCAGCACCGTGCTCGTGATCGCGCCCATGCCCGAAGCGAACACCCGCGCCGCTTCCACGCCCTCCAGTTCCGCCAGAGTTTCCTCCGCCAGCGTGACGGTCGGATTTCCCCAGCGCGTGTAGTAGCGATCCGTCTCGGTAACCCGCTGCTGCTCGTCGTTATCGGTGACTTCAAATGTTGAAGTCTGAAAGATCGGCGCCGACACCGGTCCATTTCTCTTCTCAAGATCGGAGGCGCCATGTACAGCTGCGGTTTCCGAAGTGCGCTGTTTCTTGTCCATACCAACCTCGCTCGTCACAGAGTACCACCAGAATCGGGGGTGCCCCACGTCTCGCCGAAGTTGCGAGACGTGGGAATTAGTGCACATTTATAATTCCACCTTCATCTCATGGATCTCGGACTCAAGAATCGCGTCGCGCTGGTGGCCGCATCCAGCCAGGGAATTGGCCTCGCAACCGCCGAAGCCTTCGCCGCCGAAGGCTGCCGCGTGGCCATGTGCGCGCGCAACTCCGACCGCCTGCACGCCGCTGCAGACAAAATCAGAAAAGAACAGGGCGCGGAAGTGTTCGTCGATGCGTTCGACGTGTCCGATCCCGCCGCCGTCACCCGCTTCGTCGCCGATGTCGTCACGAAATTCGGCAGCCTCGATATTTGCGTCACCAATGCCGGAGGCCCTCCCCCCAAAGGCTTCCTCGCCTGCACTCAGGAAGACTGGCAGCGCGCGCTGGAGCTCAATTTCCTGAGCACAGTGTATTTCGCCCGTGAAGTCATTCCCCACATGCAGCGCCGGCGCTGGGGACGCATCATCACCATCACATCGATAACCACCAAGCAACCGGTCGCCGATCTCGTGCTTTCCAATGCCGTCCGCACCGCTGTTGTCGGTCTCGTAAGAAGTCTGGCCAACGAATTTGGCAAAGACGGAATTCTCGCCAATAACGTCGGACCCGGCTTTACGGCGACAGAAAGACTGAAAGAACTGGCCCGTGCGCGCGCGGCCAGCTCCGGAAAGACCGAGCAGCAGTTATTCGATTCCTGGGCCGCCGATGCTCCATTGAAGCGCCTCGGCGATCCGCGCGAAGTCGCAGAAACCATCGTTTGGCTTGCCTCCGATCGTGCCTCCTACCTGACCGGTCAGACGGTGCTGGTCGATGGCGGATTGTACAAGGGATTATGAAGCCAGCGGATTCCATGATGCGCAGCACTGTTTTCAAATTCGCAAGTTTGATGCTGGTCGCGGTCGCGTATTCAACTCTAGCTTCCGCCCAGGCGCGTCCATTCCCCGGCCCCGACTTGCAGCAGATCTATGAGCGCTTGCTCCCCCAGATCGAAAAGATTCCGGCCTTCGATCATCATGCCCATCCCGGATTCGCCGACGATCCCGATGTCGATGCCATGGCTTCTCCGCCCAATGCCAATGTTCCTCTGCGCACACGTGACGATAATCCGGAATTGGCGGCCGCATCGCACGATTTATTCGGCTATCCCTATGGTGATTTTTCAGCGGAACACGCCAAGTGGCTGCTCGCGAAAAAGGCTGAACTAAAGAAGCAACTGGGCACTGGCTATTTCGATTCGATCCTCGACAAACTCAACATTGAGATGTCGGTCGCCAACCGTGCCATGATGGCCGACTATCTCGATCCCAAGCGCTTCGCCTGGGTCTTCTTCGCCGATTCCTTCATGTGGCCGTTCAACAACCAGGCCGAGGCCGAGCGCAATCCCGATGAAGGCGTCTACATTCCGCTGCAGGAAAAAATGCTGCATCGCTGGATGCAGCAGGAAAATGTGACCACGCTCCCCGCGACATTCAAGTTTTACTTGAAGTTCATTTCGAAGGTCCTCGAAGACAACCAGAAGCGCGGCGGCATCGCCATGAAATTTGAGGTCGCATATTTCCGGCCTACGACCTTCAGCGATCCGACTCGCGAAGAAGCCGAGAGAATCTACGAGACCTACATCGACAGTGGAGTTCCCAGCGAAGAGGACTATCGCACTTTTCAGGATTACATCTTCCGCTATCTCGTGACCGAAGGCGGACGTCTGCACTTGCCCGTGCACATTCACACCGCGGTCGGCATCGGCAATTACTTCAATCTTTCCCAGAGCAATATCATGAATCTCGAGAGCGTGATCCGCGATCCGCGCTACGCTTCAACCACGTTCGTCATGATCCACGGCGGATATCCGTTGGAGCGGGAAGCGATCTGGCTGGCCGCCATGCCCAACGTGTATCTCGATTCCTCCTTCGGCGAACTGGCACAGTATCCTTCGGCATTCAAAGACACGCTGAAAATGTGGCTCGAAACATTTCCCGAGAAGATCACCTTCGGCACCGACTGTTTCCCGTACGATCAGGTAATCGGTTCGGAAGAAACGTACTGGCTGGGCGTGAAATCGTCGCGCGAGGCTTTGGCCGCCGCCTTGGCAGAAATGATTTCTGAGAAAGAAATTACTGAGGCCCGCGCACTCGATATGGCCCACGCCTATCTCCACGATACAGCTGTGAAACTCTACGCAGGCAAGGTCCACTAGCTATGGCGAAAACGAAAAAGAAGTCGGCGTCTGCGAAACGCCCCAAGCTGAGTTCAAAATCATCTCCGCGACCTAAGAACCGCAAGCACACCCGGAAGACTCCCGCGAGAGCTGCGTTGCCGAAGGCTGCGTTGCAATACATTCCATGGACTTCGATTCCGCTCGAAGATTTGAACCCATTGCTGCAGCGCCAGTTCGTCGTGGGGCAAGACATCATGCTCGCGCGCGTGCTCTTGAAGAAAGGTTGCATCGTGCCCGAGCACAGCCATCACAACGAGCAACTGACCTACATTCTCGAAGGCGCACTCAAGTTCTGGATCGACGGCCGCGAAATCGTCGTTCACGCCGGCGAAACGCTGTGCATTCCGTCGCACATGCCGCACAAAGCCGAAGCTCTCGAAGACACCGTCGATCTCGATGTCTTCTCGCCGCCCCGCCAGGACTGGATCAGCAAGAACGATCAATATCTGCGAGGGACAAAATAGGTCTGTCTATGTCCCCTTCGTCCACCTCCGCACCCGGCGTGCATCCAGCCGACTTTCAGTTTCGCTGCATCGCCTGCGGACATCTCGCCGATTCGGCCAGCCAGGATTTCCGTTGTGCCCAATGCCATGACCTGCTCGAAATCACCTATTCGGCATGGAAGGAGCACAAGCTCGAACCCGAGCAAATGACTTCGCTCTGGCGCAGTCGCCGCACATTAATGAACGATGTCGATCTCAGCGGTGTCTGGCGGTTTCGCGAACTGCTGCCTGGGATCGACGACGAAAAACAGATCGTCACGCTGCAAGAAGGCAACACGCCTCTCTACGAACTTCCACGCGCGGCGAAAAGTCTGGGCATGCTCCATCTACTGGCCAAGCATCAGGGCATAAATCCCACCGGCTCGTTCAAAGACACCGGCATGACGGTCGCGGCCACATTCGCCCTCCGCGCCGGTTTTCGCTGGGTCGCCTGCGCTTCCACCGGAAACACTTCGGCATCCATGGCCGCCTACGCCGCCCGCGGCGGAATGCGCAGCCTGGTGCTCGTCCCCGAAGGAAAAATCTCGTGGAGCAAGCTCTCCCAGGCGCTCGACTACGGCGCCCTCACCTGCCAGCTCCGCACCGACTTCGACGGCTGCCTGCGCCTGCTACAGGAACTTGTGCTGCGCGCGCCCGTGTATCAGTTGAACTCGATCAATCCCTTTCGCCT
>JASHQK010000529.1 GCA_030039195.1 Candidatus Sulfotelmatobacter sp. | reverse complement strand
ATCATCAGTCCGCGCCAGGGAAAGCGTGGCTCGTCTTTGATTGTCACCGCCGGGACGGCGAATCCGGTCGGAGTGATTTGAACGAGCTGGAGAAATGTTTGCAAACCGTGCAGCACTCCCAGTGCTGTCGGCGCGTTTAGCGTGGCGGAAGTATCCGTGACACTGAGCTCGTACGATTCATCCTCGCCGAGTTTCTGCACTGCGGCCCGGCCATGGTCTGTGTGGATGGTCAATGCCGCAGCAGTGCCGGCTTTTGGCCGAAACGGAATTCCAGTTCGCCGTGACAGCTGCGCCTGAAACCGTTCAACAGCGTCTTCCAGCGATGCATCGCGATGTCCGCTCAGCGCCACCGAAAACGATTGCGTAACCGCCAACTGGCCCGTGCCCGCCTGCACACTCGCGGGCATTGGCATCAGGTTGAGCTGAGGTTGAGATTGAGCGGCAAGAGGAGCACACATCAGCAATGAAGAGGCGACGATTATAAGCGTTTTCATGATTGGCGGTCGGTGTGAATCCCTGTACTTATATTTCTCAGCGTTGTCATTCTGAGGCTCGCGTCTTTTGCGAGCCGAAGGACCTGTGTATCTTCTCGCCGAGTTGCACAGGTCCTTCGCCGCAAGAAGCTGCGGCTCAGGATGACAACAATAGGTATCTGAAAGCTCAGTGTCCTCCGGCCAGATCTCTCACGATCGCTCCCACAAACTGCTTGGCGTCGCCAAAGAGCATGAGCGTCTGGTCGAGATAATAAAGCGGGTTATCGATCCCCGCGAATCCGGGATTCATGCTGCGCTTGATGACCATCACGGTGTGTGCCTTGTCGACATCGAGAATCGGCATGCCGAAAATCGGACTCGACTGATCCGTTCTCGCCGCGGGATTCGTCACGTCATTCGCACCGATAATCAGCGCCACATCGGTCTGCGGAAAATCGCCGTTGATCTCGTCCATTTCAACCAGGCGGTCGTAAGGAATATCCGCTTCGGCCAACAGCACGTTCATGTGCCCGGGCATGCGTCCCGCGACCGGATGAATGGCAAAGCGAACATCGACTCCCTTCTTCGTCAGCACATCATAAAGCTCTCGCACTTTATGCTGTGCCTGGGCCACAGCCATTCCGTAGCCCGGGACGATCACAACTTTATTCGCCGCCGAAAGAATCGATGCCGCTTCTTCCGCGGTCGCGCTGCGCACCACTCGTTCTTCCTTCGCGCCCGCAGCCGACGCCTGCACCTGCCCGAACGCTCCGAACATCACGTTGCTGAACGAGCGGTTCATGGCTTTGCACATGATCACGGAGAGAATGAATCCCGACGATCCATCAAGCGCTCCCGCGACCACCAACACTTTGCTGTTCAGCACAAATCCCAGCAAAGCCGCAGAAAATCCGGCGTAGGAATTCAACAACGAGATGACGGTCGGCATGTCTGCGCCGCCAATCGGCGTGACCAGCAGAATGCCGAAAATTAGCGCCACCACCACCATGATCGGAAACAGCAACGTGTTCGCCGGATTCGCCACCAGCGCAACCGCCAACGCGAGCGCTCCCCCGAGAACTGTCAGGCTGACGATGTTCTGCCCGCGATAGACGATCGGCCGCTGCGGCAATATTTCCTGCAGTTTCCCCGCGGCGATCAGGCTGCCAGTGAAAGTCAGCGATCCAATGATCACCTCCAGTGCGATTTCGCCCATCTCAAAACGCGTGACCGGCGCAGTCCCCACGTAATATTCGGCGATACCGATCATCGCAGCAGAAAGCGCGCCGAACGCGTGACTCAGAGCCGTCCGCTGCGGCACGGCGGTCATATGCACGAGGCCGAGCGGGATACCGACTCCCGCGCCAATGATCAGCGGAATAAGAATCCACCGGTACTCGTGCAGTCCCGGCGTAAACAGCGTGGCAACAACCGCGAGCGCAGCGCCAATTTCGCCACACAACACGCCCATCCGGGCAGTCGTCGGCGAACTTAGAAACCTCAGCGAAAGAATGAAGAGAACAACCGCGGCAATGTAGGCGAAATCGAGATACTGCTGCAGATCGAACGCGGTCATTGTTGTTTGGACCCGGTTTGACTGGATCTGGATTTGAACATGCGCAGCATGCGGTCAGTGATGACGAACCCGCCGACCATGTTGCTGAACGACGCCGCCACGGCGATGGCGCCGAGAATCACCGTCAACCGCGTCTCATGCCGTCCCGCAATGATGATCGCGGCCACGACCACGATCGCGTCGAGAGCGTTGGTCAGCGACATCAGCGGCGTATGCAGCAGCGGGGAAACCCGCCGGATCACTTCAAACCCGACGAATCCCGCCAGGATGAACACATAAAGGTTCGAAATAAAGTCCGCTGGCATGACTGCTCCTTTGCATCGCCCGCGCTCGGTCCGACGGGCGTTACTCTTTTCCTGATGGCTTTCGCATGATGGCGCGGATCGGTTCGTTATCGCTGAATATCTGCCAGGACGAGATCTTTCCGTCTTCTACCCGTGCAAGCCACGCGGCCGTGGTCGTCCAGAAGTTTTCCTTCTGGATGCGGCCATCTTGCGAAAAAGTTCCGCGCGCTGTGCCGAACATCGCAACCCAGTCATCGTGCTGGAAGATTTCTTCGTGGGAAATGCTGTAATCGGGCACGATCCTGAAATATCCCTCCCAGGCACCACGTAATCTGTTCAGACCCTGCACACGCGATCCCAACGAATCGATGAAGACGGAATCCGTAGCCAACAGTTCAGCGATCAACGCTGGACTACGGGAATTGATTCGCCGTTCGAAATCCAAAACCACATCGACCGGATTGGAACTCATTGCTCCTCCCCGTGAAACGGCTGATAGCACAATATAAGTCGTGCCAAACGAATCATTGCGTTACCAACGCCGGCAACTTGAAAAACTCGCGCACCCTGGCATTCACGATTTCGCCGCCGTTCGTCACCAGCGTCTCGCGCATGATCTCATCCTGCAGATTCAGCTGCAGCTTGCCCTCTTTCACCATGTACGTGAGATAGGTCGTGATGTTGCGGGCATACATCTGGCTGGCGTGATAGGGAACGGTGCTGGCAATGTTGATCATGCCGATGATCGTGACGCCATGCGCCGTGATCGTCTCTCCCATCTTTGTAAGTTCACAGTTACCGCCGCGTTCGGCGGCAATGTCAACAATGACGGATCCCGGCGCCATGCCTTTCACCATGTCCGCGGTAATCAGAACCGGCGACTTTTTGCCGGGAATCACCGCAGCACTGATAACGACATCGCTTTCCGCTACCACGCGGCCGAGCAATTCGCGCTGACGGGCGTAGAAAGTTTCATCCTGCGCCGTGCCATAGCCGCGCGCGTCCTGCGCATTTTTCGCTTCGAGGGGAAGTTCAACGAACCGTCCGCCCAGACTCTGCACCTGCTCTTTCGCGGCAGGCCGCATATCGTATGCCGAGGCAACCGCACCAAGACGCCGGGCGGTCGAGATCGCCTGCAATCCCGCGACACCCGCGCCGATTACGAACACGCGAGCGGGAGTAATCGTGCCCGCGGCGGTGGTCATCATAGGAAAAATCCGAAGGGACATTTCCGCAGCGAGCAACACAGCCTTATAGCCGCAGATCGTTCCCATGGACGACAGCGCATCCATGCTCTGCGCCCGCGTCGAACGTGGCATGAGTTCAACAGAAAACGCCGTCACGCCTGCCTGCGCAATTTGCTGCACGACCTCCTGTGACCCAAACGGCCGCAGAAATCCGATAAGCGTCTGGCCTTTGCGCATCAAAGGAAGATCGGCCTTGCCGGTAACGTCGTTCGAGCCGTAGCACAGAAGCTGCACGACGATATCCGCCGTGCCGAAAACCGCAGCCCGATCGGGAACAATTTTCGCGCCTTTCTCCGTGAAGGCGGCGTCAGGATAACCCGCTTGTTCTCCGGCCCCAGCCTCAACGATAACTTCGAGGCCGGCTTTGGCGAGATTGGGAATGACCAGCGGAACCAGCGCAACCCGCCGCTCTCCCGGATAGCTTTCTTTCGGAACCCCTACGATCACGCGATGTCAGTCCTTTGCTGGACTAAAAACCAAACAGAAAACACTAACAGATCAGAGGGCGAAACTGAAAGCAGTTGCAAGCCGGTCGCTAGTCTCCAAATCCAGCCAGGGATATGAACGAAGGCGGGGTCGGAAAAAGTGCCGCTCCTTCGTGGCCGTGGTTAGTCGAAATACCACCCTCCGCGAGACTCTACTCCGCATCTGCCGCGCCGATCTGGCGAAGGTGATGCAGCAGATGCCTGACGTAATCTGTCGCCAGAAAGCTCAGCGTAACCGGCTCTCCCGAGCCGACGCGGCAAATTGTGTCGAGCTTCGCTGCAGGAATGCGCTCGATCACGTACGCGAGATAGCGGTTGTAGGACGCCCACAACGAAACTAGTAAATCCCACTCCGCCTCTTGTGGCGCCTCGAAACGGACGCAACCCTCCTGATCGTAGCCAGGAAAATCGAGCGAAGCCTGCAAGCCAGCGCGAACAAACCGCTGATGATTGTTCGATGCGGAATCGATCAGATGCCCCAGCACCTGCTTGCGCGACCAACCGCCCGACAAAACTGCTACTTCAGTCTCGCCCTCACTGAAACTCCGCAGCCGGCGCTCGGCGTCGTTTACGGCGGACAAAAGCTGCTCACTCACTTCTTTCATTCCTGTGCTCCTGCGGTTGACGGTCCGGTTGAGTTATGGGATCCCTATCCCTGAGTTTTTCTGCACGCTGCCGAATCGGTAATGCCACACCCGTGCTGCGCCGATCAGGTTCGCATCATCCCCGAGGGAAGCCAGGCTCAACTCAGTCTTCTCCGCCGGGACGAAGCGGCATCCCGAGCGGATCACTTCGCGAATGCGATCGAGAAACAATCCTGCGCTTTTCATCACGCTGCCGCTCAACACAATCGCATCCGGCGTAAACAGGTTGATCAGATTGGCGAGCCCAAGCCCCAGATACAAGGCTTCGTGCTCAACCGCCTGTAACGCCAGCGCATCGCCCTGTTGCGCAAGTTCGCAAATTTGCTTTCCCGCTATCCCGCCATCAGTCGAAGAACTCCGGCTCTTGTACCATGCCACCATTGCCGGCCCGGCGGCCAGCGACTCCCAGCAACCGTGAAAGCCGCACGTGCACTCCGGACCAGCCGGATCGATGACTTGATGTCCAATCTCCGGATGCGCGCCATCGACCCCGCGATAGAGCTCTCCGTCAAGAATGATCCCGCCGCCGATTCCTGTCCCTACCGTGACATAAATCAGTCGCGAGCGGTTGCGTCCCGCTCCCCATCCCGCTTCGGCCAGTGCAGCCGCGTCGCCATCATTTTCCAGAGCAACGCTCACATTGAAGGTTTTGGCGAGATCGTCAACGATTCTCTTCCCACGCCATCCCGGAAGAAAATCCACATACCCGAACTCTCCCCGCATGGGATCGACAGGGCCGGTTGATCCAATGCCGATCCCCGAAATCGCAGTGGCCGCGTCAGAAGCGACTTTCCGCAGCATGCTCGCAATCTGTTCGATTCCGGCTGCATAGTGATCCGGGTCGGTCGGCGCTTCCCGGCGTGACAGCAACTTCCCCGACTCATCCACTATTCCGACGGCGATCTTCGTTCCGCCAATATCAACGGCGCCGATCATAAAGTTCATGTGGGGACAGCCGCCCTCGGCTGTCCGGCCGAGCGACGCTCGGCAAGCTCTTCATGCCCCTGAGCGGATGCTTTCAATAGTGCGTTTTGTGGTTAGAGCCTATCGCACCGATCACGAGTACTCCGGTGTGACCGCTTTGGCTTCTTCCAGCGTGATCCGCTTCTTGCTTCTATAGGAAATATTCGCCATGTGCACGGCGACCGCCGAGCGGTAACCGAGCTCCACCGGCGCGTTCGGCTGCTTGCGACTGCGGATGCAGTCAATCCAGTTCTGCATGTGGCTCTGGTCGGGAGTCGCCCCCCGGACAGCTTCTCCCATCGGACGATTCACTTTCTCCGGCCAATACTGCGCCCGTTCTTCGAGATGATGTTCAATCGTTCCGTCGCTGCCCAGCACGCGATCGCCGAGTCCGTAATGCTGGTTGCTGAAAGTCGACTGCCACGTCACCACCATATCGGTTGGGAAATCGTAGGTCACCGCGATCGTGTCGGGCACTTCGCGCCCGTCTTTTTCGGAAAAAACGCCGCCCGACATGTATGCTGCCGAAGGCAAAGGCAAATCGAGTACGCTCATGATCCACGCAATCTGGTGCACCAGATTCTCCGTGCAGTTGCCGCCGGAAAATTCCCAGAACAACCGCCAGTTGATCAGCCGATAGGGATCGAACTCCCGGTCGCGACGCCCGTTGAGAAAAGCCGTCCAGTCCACATTCTGCGCGGTGCAATCGGGTGGCACCGGCCGCACCCACTGCCCGTGCCCGTGCGGCGTGTTGCGGCCCAGCCATGACTCGACATGCGTGACCTTGCCCACCCACCCACTCTTGATCCACTCTTTCGCGTCGACGAACGCTCCGGAACTCTGCGCTTGCAATCCGATCTGCACGACTTGCTTCGAGGCATTCGCCGCCGCCAGGCACTTCTCGGCTTCCGGAATCGACCATGTCATCGTCTTCTCGGAGTACAGATCCTTCCCCGCTGCAATCGTGTCGACGAAATGACGCGCATGAATGTGCAGCGGGCTGGCCACGATCACGCCATCAACGTCCTTCATATCGAGTACACGCCGATAGTCGACGAATGTCTGCATGCCCGGCACTTTCTTTTTCGCATCATCCCGGCGCCGGCTGTACACATCGGCCATGGCCACGAGCTCAACATTCGGAATTGCGACGACCTGTTCGAGAAGGTCCATACCGCGGGCGCCAACGCCAATCATCGCGACTCGCACGCGATCGTTCGCTCCCAGCACAGTCGAAGGAAAAGCCAGCGCCGCCGTTCCCAGCGCGGCCTGCTTCAGAAAAGTGCGGCGAGTGGAATCATTTCGAGTATGCAGAGACAAAGTTTCCATCCGGCTCTCCAATTAATCCCGGCTCTACCGCGCGTTGGCCTCTTCCAGAAGCTTCTTCATTCCCGCCCAGCTCTTGCGCGACGATTCTTCCGGCGACCCGCCGCCATTCCAGTGCGTCTCAAGACTCACCGCGAAATGATAGCCGTCCCGTTTGAGCGCTTTGAATTGCCCTAGCCAATCGATGATGCCGCCGCCCATCGGCGCCCACTCGTATCCCTTCGCAGTCTTGACAGCATCTTTGCAGTGGCAGTGTCCGATGCGTTTCTTCGGCAGCAGTTTGTAACCGTCAGGGTACGGCGTCTCGCCCAACGTGGCCGCGTTACCCGGATCCCAGTTCAGCATGAGATGCCGCGTCTGGATCGCGTCCAGAACCTTCGCCGCTTCGGCTCCAGTCGCCGTGTTGCACGACGGCTCATTTTCGAGCACCAGCGTGATTCCATTCTCGCCGCACTTGTTCGCCGCCTGCAGCAATTTCTCATTGATTGCTTTGCGATACGGCGCCTGATCCTCCAGCCGCCAGAAATCGAAGCAGCGGACGCGATCAGTTCCAAACGCCTTCGCCATGGCAATGGCGCGATCGAGCACTTCATCCTGCTGATCGAAGGTAAAGTCCGCACCGAACCCGCCTTCCGAACCGAATTTCGATTTCGGCGCGCCCGGAAAATCGACCTTAAACAACGGGCTGGCGATGTCAGTCACTTTCAACTCGTATTTTTCGAGAATCCCGCGCGCCTCGGCGACTTCCTTCTCGTCCAGGTTGACGATGTTCTTCTTCCACATGCCGCGCAATTCGATCCAGTGCATGCCGAAATCGCGCGCCGCGACCTCGCAGGCATGGCCGAAGTCCTGCGAGATCTCGTCATTGATGACGGCCACGCGAAACGGCGAGCCTGCCTGAGCAAGAAACGAAATCGGCGAGATGGCGCTCACTGCGGCCATCGCCGCCATTCCCTCGAGAAATTTACGGCGTGGGAAGCGAGCAGGCATGAGATAGTCCGCGGCCGAAGATGGCCGGGCCCCAGCGCCAACCAATCTAGCACAGTTGGTGGATCGTCATGGGATTCATGAAAGCACAAATGCTTCGCGATCGCGGCAGCAGGAATTCGTATTTGCGGGCATGCGCAACATTGTTAGCTCTGCCCACCGTCGATTCGTATCAGGGCACGCCTTCCAGGCGTACCGAAAAGAGGCGTCTCAGAAACGTCGCCTTCAGGCGCTGCAGCCGATGTCAGAGTGATTTCGTGCACCGCTGCAGTTTTCCCCGCGCAAAACAAAACGCCCCTCGACTCGGTTTGAGTCGTCGGGACGTTTGTTGATCAGCCCTCCCCCAAGTGCTGCTCGAGAACCACTCTACCCCTGCGCCCAAACACCGTAAATGGCTCCCCCGTGCCATGCCGGGCACGAACGTGTAGGGGATTCCGTAAGCCGCTGTTATTACTGCTTTTTTGTCATCCTGAGGCGTGTTTTTTCGCCGGAGGGACCCCTAAAGCCAGCCGATGGGGTATCCGCCGCTGGCGACATGCAGAGGTCCATCACGGCAAAATCGCCGCTCAGGATGACAATGGAAGTTACAGAATCGATGTGCGGGCTAATCTGAGAGCAAAAAGAGGGGGATCTTTCGATCCCCCCTGCGAGTGAGATTAACAATGAGACCCCTCTAGAACCGAAGGCGTGCGCCAAGTTCGATTTCGCGCGGTGACGCCTGACCACCCAGCGGACCCCAGGCATATGAAGATAAGCCGTTCGGTCCTGCGTACGGGAAGCCATCGAACCACTGGTCGTGGTTTAGAACGTTCGCGAAAACGCCCTGGAACTCCAACCCAACGTTCTCTGCCACGCGGATGTGCTTCTTAATGCTGAAATCCATGTTCCAGTAGGACAACCCAGTCAGGATTCCATAACCACCGTCCCGATTATCGATACCGAGAATCGGGTTGCGCCAGTTAGTGAAGTTGTTATTCCCAGCGGCGAACGCATTGATCGGGTACCCACTTCCCGGCGGTTGACCCGGACAGGCCGCAAAGCCATTCGAGACGTCGGCTTGGCTAACGCAATAATGGGCTGACGTATGCATGCTTTGGGGTGAAATGGGCACCTGGTTCTCCGAATCGTAGTCCGCGCAATAGACTCCGTCGCATGCGCCGAACGACTGGTAATTCCCGAATGTGGAAACCGTCTGGTCCGGAACTCCGCTACCGGCTGTAAAGACAGTAGCAAACGTCCAACCACCCAAGACTCGTCCCATCAATCCGTTTTCTCCTTTGTAGAACGGCGGCTGGTACACCAGGAATGTGTTGAAGATGAATTTGCGATTGAACGCCTGCCGTCCATACATCTCGTTGAGGTTGAACGGATCGAGGGCCGTCAGTTCGCTGGACGACTGCGCCTGGGCTCCCGTGCCCAGGGCCTTCGACCAGGTAAAGTTGCTCTGACTAGTCAAGCCGCGCCAGTCCGCCATCTTCAGCGAAACAAAGCCAGCGTTGTAGTTGCTGTGTCCGACGCTGGAGTCCATGAAGATGCTGGAAAACGAGCCACTGCAGCCGAAACCGGTGCCGGCACCGCAGTTCGCCGCAATCGGCGTGCTCATCATACTGCGTGGGATCACGTTGGGATTGAAAGGACCGCTATCTAGATCAGTCCACAAACCCCATACCTGTGCATTGGTCAGGTTACCGACCGGAAAATGCGCAATGCCTTCATTGAGCGCCACGGCCTGCGTGCAGTTAGCAGGAGTGACCCCGCCAACGGCTGTGGTGCAATAGTTCGAGGGGGAGCCGGCGAGGGCGGTTTCGAAGAATGGCTGTGCCGTAACCGCACCTAGATTCGGGCCCGGCCCCGGCGTTGGCAATGCCGACCCGCCGCAACCTCCGCCAGCCAGACCAGCAAGGCCTCCGCAGAGTTGCAACACGAGATTGGAGTACGCACTGGCAAATGTCTGCCCCCCCACCGTCGTCATGTAAGGAACGGAGTTGAGGTCGATCGGCTCGTACTCATTGTGGATCAGACGGCCAATGTAGCCGACTTCCATGGTCAACCGGCGGTTTAATTGTCGCTGGATGGTCAGATCGAACGAATCGATCGAGCTGGGCCGGAAGTTAGGATCCAATGCGCTATCCGAAGCGGAAAACGAGTTGTTGTAACCGGGATAGACGGGCTGTGGCAATGTGGGAGTCGCCAGACTGCTCAAGGGCACCGTCGGGCCACCGGCTGCGCCAGCGGTCGTCAGAATGCGATATGCGTTGTCGAAGGCAGGGCTAACCGCAGTGTTGCAATTCCAAGCGCCGCCGGATGCAATGTTCGTACTGCAACCGATCGGCTGCTCCAGACCAAGACCGAGCAGTGGCAGAAGCACCTGGGTTACGCCGTTCTGCCGGCCGTAGCTGCGGCCATACCCACCGCGAATTACGGTCTCGTTCGTTCCGAAAAGCTTGCTAGCGAACGAATCCGTGTCGAATTTCGGATTCCACGCTACTGCCACGCGCGGGCTGAATTCACCATAGTAGGGGTTGTAGGGATACTTCCTGTCTCCAGCCACATTGTGCACCAGAGCAAACCCGATCTCAGGATTGAAGACGCTCCCCTGCAGTGCGGCGGCGCGACGTTGACCGATGAAGCCCTGAACCGTGACTGGGTTATCTGCCTGGTCGACGACCATGGCCTGCTTCCCGTTTTCTTCAACAGGAGGCATTTCCAGCGTCCATCCCAATCCATACGTAAATGTGAACGTCGGCTTCAGATGCCAGGTATCGCTGAAATATACGTTGTAGTAGGGAATCGTGCTCTTGTCGAATGCATTGGAGAGCGGCGGGTTCAAAGCAAGATTTGCCCCGGACCGAGTAAACAACTGGGATGCGACCGAAACTGCGCCGAGCACCGCCGACGCTACCGAACTGCAGTTAGCGATGGTGGTGCTGACGGGGGCTCCTCCGATGGTGGCCGTCCCGCTGCAGGGCTGGAAGGTCGCCCCTGTCGAAATGCCAGAGATTATTGTCGTCGCACCATCCCCTAAAGAATAAACCGGGAAAGCATTAATCGTGCCGCCGCTGTCATTCCGCTGATGGTAATCGAAGTTGTGCTGATAGGTACCGCCGAATTGGAACAGGTGGTTACCATGCAGCTGGGAAAGATCGTCACGAATCATCTGATCGTGGCCATCCCAGAAGCGTCGGCGAATTTGTTGATTGTTCGAGTTAAATGGGGCCAGGTCTTGAGTTTGGGTCTGGCCCGACATGATTTCGAGCGCACCACCCAAACCAGAAACCTGTGGCGGAGCTCCTGCGCGGTTCCATGCCCACCAGTTTCTCAGGAAGCTGTAGTGAATGTCGTTCGTCAGGGTGTTGGTGAAGTTGCTGGTCAACCCCAGAACCAGATACCAGTCTTGCACGGGGTCGCTGGCTGCCGAAGCCGGAGTTCCCTTCGTGTCTCCGGGGAAGAAGCCGCCGATGTCAACTTGGCTGTCGGAGGCGAGCTGAATGTTGTAGTAGCGATAGCTGCCCATCAGATGGTGCTTCGACGAAAAATCATGGTCGAGCCGGAACACTCCGAAATTGCTCTTAATGGGAAGGTTCAGATTGGCGGAATAACCCAGGACGTTGGCGCCATCGCACAAGCTCTGGCTGCAGGCGGCATTGGAAGCAGGTTCGTACTTGCTCCATATCTGCGAAACCGCCGAGTTAAGTCCCAAGCCCAACGGATCGCACAAGCCCAACGGATTGCCCGTGGCCGCTGCGCAGCCATAATTCGCTAAATAGGTTTTGCCGTTGTAAGTGACCGGGGCATTGTTCAGGTTGTAATCCACCTGCCCGGTTGTAGTATCGGTCAATAGGCCCAATTGCAAGGCGGGCGAAGGAACGTTTCTCGTAATCGTTTCGGCGCTCGGATACCGGAATCCTTCGAAGTTGGCGAAGAAGAAGCTTCTGCCTCCAAGGAAGTCTTTCGAGCCGAGCGGGCCTCCCAACGCACCGCCAAAGCGGCTGTAGTGATAAGAAGGAAGGTCGATGTGATAGCCGGGAAGGTAATTGAGCCAGTTATTCTGCCAGCTGTTACTTGACCAGTTATTATCCCGATAATATTCATACGCAGTCCCGTGGAATGCAGTCGTGCCGCGCTTGGTGACGATCTTGATCTCTGCGCCAGCCGAACTGTTGAAATCGGCGGTCTGTCCCGCAGTATTCACTTTGAATTCTTCGACGCTATCTGCAGGAGTCGGCACCACGCCCGACGGCGGGGAATATGTCATCTCAGTTCCTACTCCGCCAGTAGGATCGCCGATCACCAGTCCCTGTTGCGTAGCCGTGTAGACTCCGCCGCTGCCGTCCATGTCGTTGGTGTTGTTGCCGCCGTCGAGCGAGAAGTAGCTTTGGTCGTTGACGGCACCGGCGACGTCGCCGCCGGTGCTGACGCCCGGTTGCAGCTCGATGAAGGTATTCACGTCGCGGCCGATGCTGGGCAGGTTATCAATCGCGGTCGCCGTGACCGTGTTGCCGACCGTCGCGTTCATGGTCTGCAACTCAGTGCCGGTTGCTTCGACCTCAACCACAACATTCGTGCCGCCAACCTGCATGGAAACGTTCAGAGTAGTCGACGCTCCCACCTTCACTTCCTGGTTGGTCAGCTTGGTCGTGGCGAACCCTTGCTTATTCACCTGCATGTTGTACAGGCCCGGGTTCACGTCCACGAAAATGTATCGCCCGTCCGCATTGGTGGTAGTGGTGCGTGGAGTGCTGGTCGCAGTATCGGTAAGGGTAACCGTCGCCCCTGTTACCACGGCGCCACTCGGGTCGGTCACGCTGCCCGCAACCGTTCCTGTCGATGCTGATTGCGCCCAGGCGGGCAGGGCGCCGGTCAGACAGACTATAAGGAAGACATACAGAATCACTCTGAAATTGCGCAATTGCATTGCTGCCTCCTCACCGAGATTTGAATGGCACAAGGTCCGAAGCTGCGGAGTACGACGGACACACGGGGAGAGCGTCTTGCGCTGAAGTAATGGCGGAAATTTTCCGCATGCTCTTGCAA
>JASHQK010000528.1 GCA_030039195.1 Candidatus Sulfotelmatobacter sp. | reverse complement strand
CGACGTACTCGTGCCGGTGATTCGTCTCTTAAGTTTTGCCTACAATATGTGGGTGGGCTTCTCTTGGGGAACGAGGAATCGGCGTCTAATGCAGCTCCAGGGAGGAACGTATGATCGTCGGGCTTGTCTGGTGGATTGTGGTCGGCCTGGTTGCGGGATGGGCAGCAGGCAAGATCATGAAGGGAAGCGGCTACGGCCCGCTCATGGATATAGTCCTTGGAATCGTCGGGGCGGTCATCGGCGGATTCCTTTTAGGATTGGTCGGGATTCATAGCAGCGGCCTGATTGGCAGCATAGTCGTGGCCATCTTTGGCGCTGTTTTTCTCATCTGGCTGTCGCACCGTCTGAAGAGAGCGTGAGCGGTGGAGCGGGCTTCTTTGTCATTCCGAGGAATCCGGGTCGTTGCCGCGATATGCGCAAAACCCAGATCCGTCGCTTCGTTCGGGCTGACAAACCAGCAAACGGACCCGGGCTCACAATCGGGGTGTCTAAACTACTCAGAGTGACAAAAGTGGGAAAGTAGCCCTATTTTTGAGCCTGCGGACCGGCAGCCTTGACTTCGGGCGAAGGATCGAATTTTTCAAAGTTCTTCGCGAAGCGGTTGCGGAGTTCTCCGGCAGCTTGGTCGTAGGCGGCTTTGTCGCGCCAGGCATTGCGAGGATTCAAAATCTGCGGTGGGACGCCGCGACAAAACTTCGGGATAGCAAACCCGAACGCAGGCTCAATCTCGAATTCTTCCGCGATCAGTTCGCCTTCGACGGCCGCATCCACCATGGCACGGGTGTAAGGAATTTCCATGCGTTTGCCCACGCCATACGGGCCGCCCTGCCAGCCGGTATTCACCAGCCAGCATTGTGCGTTGTGCTCGCGCAATCGCCGACCCAGCATCTCAGCGTAAATCTTCGGGGCCAGAGGCAAGAACGGCGATCCGAAGCAGGTAGAAAAAGTTGCCGTCGGCTCCTTTACTCCGGCCTCCGTTCCGGCAACTTTGGCGGTGTAGCCGGAGAGGAAGTGATACATGGCCTGCTCCGGTGTCAGGCGCGAAATGGGCGGCAAAACACCGAAGGCATCGGCGGTGAGAAATACTACGTTTTTCGGATGCCCACCAACTCCGGGAATCACCGCGTTCTCGATGAACTCCACCGGATACGCGGCGCGCGTGTTCTCAGTCTTGCTGTCATCGTTATAGTCGGGAGTGCGGGTGTGCGAATCGAGAGTGACATTTTCAAGCACGCACCCGAAGCGGAGCGCGCTCCAGATTTGCGGTTCGTTTTTCTGCGACAGCTTGATGCACTTGGCGTAGCATCCGCCTTCGAAGTTGAAGATGCCGTCGGCGCTCCAGCCATGCTCGTCGTCGCCGATCAAGTCGCGGGAAGGATCGGCTGAGAGCGTGGTTTTGCCGGTTCCCGACAATCCGAAAAACAATGCGGTCACACCGTCATGGCCGACATTGGCAGAGCAGTGCATGGGGAAAACATTCCGCGGGGGAAGAAGAAAATTCATCACACTGAAGATCGACTTTTTCATCTCTCCCGCGTAGGAGGTCCCACCAATGAGCACGGTGCGGCGCGTGAAATTGAGCAGGATAAAGACTTCTGAGTTTGTGCCGTCGCGCCGAGGATTGGCTTTGAACTCGGGAGCGGCGATGACCGTGAATTCGGGATGGTGATGCCGCAATTCCGAGGCCGTGGGACGGATGAAGAGCTGGCGCACGAAGAGGCTGTGCCAGGCGTACTCGGTAACAATTCGAACCGGAAGGCGGTAAGCGGGATCAGCTCCGCAGAAAAGATCCTGGACAAACAAATCGCGTCCGCGAAGGTGTTCCACCACACGGGCATAGAGTTCGTCGAACCGGTCTGTATCAAAGGGTGCATTTACGGCTCCCCAGGCCACGGTGTGCTCAGTCGTTCCATCGCGCACGATGAACTTGTCTTTCGGGGAGCGGCCGGTGCGATTGGTATAGCCGACCAGCGCTCCATTAGCAGCCAACGCAGCTTCGTTGCGGCCCACCGCGTGCTCCACCAGGACCGCTGTAGACAGATTGAAGTGGGTTCGGCCTTCGCTCAGCAACTCGGCTACGTCGCTGATGTGCACCGTACTCGCCATGACGATCTCCTCAAGAAAACGATCAAGAAGGGCAGAACGCAAAACGCCCTATTCTGCCCCAAAAGTCCCTCTCTTGCCAACAGGATCACACGCTGAGATGCGCGGCGTCCAGTTTTCGACCAGCAAGGATCCTTGAGACAAAGGATCCAGGGTAAACACCATGGCATCTGTTTAGTCGTTGGTGGTCCGCTATGAGTCGTTGCACCAGTGCAGCAAACGGCTAGCGACTCGGGAGTGACGACTCGCGAATCAAATGGTTGGCTGGGCAAATCGTGTTTGTTTGCCGTCTGCTAATCCGAGGTCTTATATTCGCACGCGCGGCGGCAGGGTTCGCAGTACATGAGGCCGTCGGCGCAGATGCGGACATCGATCACCGCCTGGCAGAGGCAGCAGTATTTCTCGCATTCGCAGCTATCCTCTGGCTTCTCGCATTGCGCACAACGATATCTTGCCGGACCGGTTCCGGTGCTCATGGGCTTAATCTAGCGCGCCGCGTGTCTGGGTCAAAGTCACCGAGGTAACGAGGGATCAGGGGGCAAAGGTCAGGGGTCAGAGATCGGAAATCGGGAACCGGGAGTCGGACTGGACTTCTGGGCCCTGATCCCGACATCTAATCTCTGGCCTATATAATTCCGAGAAATGACCTTTCTGCAATTGCTGGATGGCGTGGAGGTTCTTGCCGAGAGCGGAGATCCCGCCGTCAGCGGCCTTGAATATGACTCGCGCCGAGTGAAACCGGGCATCGCGTTTGTGGCGATGCGGGGCGAAACCTCAGACGGCAATCGCTACATTGATCAGGCAATTCAGTCCGGAGCCGTCGCCATTGTTACGGATTCGGCTAGCGAGAAACCTCGGCCCGGGGTGGGCTGGGCGGTCGTGCCGAACGGCCGTCGCGCCCTGGCGCGCCTGAGCGCGAATTTCTACAAGCGTCCAGCCGAACGAATGGCCATTACGGGCATCACTGGAACCAACGGGAAGAGCACAACCGCATTCCTGATCGAATCGATTTTTTCCGCGGCCGGCCGTAAAAGTGCTTTGATTGGGACCATCGAGTATCACGTAGCCGGGCGCGTTTATCCGGCGCCGCACACGACGCCGGAAGCTCTCGAACTCGCGCGGTTCTTGAATGAAGCGCTGGGCAACGGCGCCAGCGAAGCCGTCATGGAAGTCTCGTCGCATGCGCTGGCGCAGCAGCGAGTTTTCGGCGTCCCCTTTGACGTCGCGGTGTTCACCAATCTAACGCGCGATCACCTCGACTATCACAAAACGATGGAAGAGTATTTCGCGGCGAAACGGGCGCTATTTGAGGGCGTCGGAACTGATCCTCCGCGCGCTGCGGTTACAAACCTGGATGACGAATATGGAGCGAAACTGGTTGAGTTCAGCCGCAAGCGCGGTTCCTTCGTGTTGACATATGGCTGGCAGCGGGGCGACTTCCACTGTGAAAATGCCGAAATCAGTCCGCGCGGTACGCGTTTTGAGCTGATCACGCCGGAAGACAAATTGGCTGTTTTTTCGCCTTTGATCGGGCGCGTGAATGTCTACAACATTCTGGCCGCTGCGGCGGCCTGTTATGGGCGAAAGTGCGAAGCGAAGGCAATTCTGCGCGGGATCGAATCGCTGACGCATGTGCCGGGAAGGTTTGAGCGCGTGGACTGTGGCCAGCCTTTTACGGTGGTGGTTGATTATGCTCACACCGATGATGCTTTGCGCAATCTTACGGCGCTGGCTCGTGAATTTGTCGCACGCGGCGGAGAACATGCGAGAGTCATCACGCTGTTCGGCTGCGGAGGCGATCGCGATCGGGCCAAGCGTCCGCTCATGGGTGAGGCGGCGGGGCGAGGCAGCGATTTTGTCGTGCTCACGTCGGACAACCCCCGCAGCGAAGATCCACCGGCGATCATCAACGATGCGGTTGTCGGTCTGCAGAGGGCAGGCACGAAGTACACGGTTGAGGCGGACCGCCGCAAAGCGATCGCACTGGCAATTCGCGAAGCGCGCCCGGGCGACATTGTGCTGCTCGCCGGCAAGGGACATGAGAAGGTTCAGGTGACACGGCAGGGATCGCTGCCGTTTGATGACGTAGAGGTGGCGCGGGCCGAACTGCAAGCCGCAGGATACGAGTGTCAAGCGGCTACGGGCGCAGAACCAGGTATGGCCGCCGGGACGCGGGGATGAAGCTGGCTCTTTCTAAAATTGCGCAGTTCACTTCCGCGACGGGAGAGTTTCCTGGGGATGCAGTCGCGCAAGGCTATTCAATCGACTCGCGCACGATTCGAGCGGGCGAGCTCTTTTTTGCAGTGAAAGGCGATCGACTCGATGGGCACGATTTCGTCGATTCCGCACTCGAAAGGGGAGCGTCGGCCGCGGTCGTACGCCGCGACCAACTGCATCGGTTTTCCTCGAAAGAGCAGTTACTGGCAGTCGACGACACTTTGGCTGCTCTGCAAACTCTCGCGACCGCGGTGCGCAAGCTCTGGGGCAAGCCGCTGGTGGGTATCACGGGTTCGATGGGAAAGACCACGACGAAAGAGGCCATCGCCCACGTGCTGGCTGTGCGCTTTCGCGTGCTCAAGTCGGAGGGAAATTTTAATAACCACTTCGGATTGCCGCTGATGCTCCTGAAGCTGGAACCGGAGCATGATCTGGCGGTGATTGAAATGGGCATGTCGCACGCCGGGGAGATT
>JASHQK010000527.1 GCA_030039195.1 Candidatus Sulfotelmatobacter sp. | reverse complement strand
GGCTACGACAAATTCGCGAATACACTGCCGAGTTATTCGGGTGCGGTCGTCGAATCGCCACATGCCGCGATGGACGTGGCTTTCCGCGATCGCGCCCTCGCGCTCGGATACAACGAAGCTCTCTCGCTGACGTTCATCTCGCACGCCGATGCTGAGAAATTCTCTTCGCTCGCTCCGGACACGAAAGTATTGGAACTGGAGAATCCGCTCAGCGAAGAGGCCAGCGTCATGCGCACTTCACTCGCTCCCGGCATGCTCGATATGCTCGCGTGGAACCTGAATCGCGACGTCTCTGATGCGCGCCTCTTCGAGATGGGCAGCATTTATCTTTCGCAAAGTGGCGAACGCGAAGAGCCCCGGCGTGCCTGCTTGGGCGCAACTGCAGACGCGCTCCGCAAGGGTTTGCTTATCGCTGGCGCGCTCGACGTAAGCAAGGATGAGCACGCCCAAGCCAGCGAAGCTTTCCGCGGCTTCAAGGGCGATGTCGAAAATCTGCTATCCCTGTTCGACGGAGATGTCACGTATGACCGCCAAACGCCAGAATACCTTCATCCCGGGCGCTCGTCACGTGTCCTCGTAAATGGCGCTACGGTCGCGCAGTTCGGACAGGTCCATCCCGAAATCACGACCGCTCGCAAATTGAGGCAAGACGTTTTCCTTGCCGAGTTCGATCTCGACCGGCTCTGCGCATTGGGATTGCGGCCGGTGAAATTCCAGCCTTTGCCGAAATTTCCGGCGGTGGAGCGCGATTTCTCGTTCATCTTCGCAAACGCGATCACATTCGAACAAATGGGCACGGGCGCAGATGCGCTGCACATCGCCGAATTGCGCGATTTCCGTCCCGTCGAAGTTTTTCGTGGTGGATCGGTCGAGCCCGGCAAGTACTCGATGTTGCTGCGCGCGCGCTTCCAGTCATCCGATCACACGCTGCGCGACGACGAAATTGCCCAGTGGTCCGCGCAGCTCGTTTCTGCGCTGAAGCACCTCGGGGGAATGCAGAGAGCATAGGCACGCGTCTCCCAATGCGTCATCCCGAAGCCTCGCGTTCGTAGCGGCGAGGCGAGGGATCTCGCGTGCGGCGAGACCCGTGATGCCCGGGGCCGTCACCTCGCCGCCGCGGCATCAAACAGTCCCAGCAACTCAACCTTCTTTTCCGGCTCGAGGAACGATGCCTCAAAGGAATTCCGCGCCAGCTCCCGCAGGTGTTCGTCGGTAAATCCGAAGTTTTCCTGCGCAATCTGATACTCGCGCGACAGTGACGTCTTGAACAGCGCCGGATCGTCGGTATTCAGAACGATCATCACGCCCTGATCGAAATAGCTCTTCGCCGGATGCTCCGCGATCGCCTTGCAGACTCCGGTGCGTAGATTGCTCGTCAAACAAATCTCGACCGGAATCTGCCGATACGCCAGTTCCTCAACCAGATCCGCGTCCTGCGCCGCCGTTAGCCCATGTCCGATGCGCTCGGCATGCAGATTGAGCGCGCCCCAAATCGATTCCGGCCCCGCCGTCTCGCCGGCGTGAGCCGTCAGCCGCATGCCGTTGGCTTCGGCGTATCCGAAGACGCCGCGAAAAAGTTCCGGAGGGGCTTTCACTTCGTCCCCGCCAATCCCGACGCCAATGACATTGCGGTCCTTGTGACGCACCGCCAGTTCGAACACCTGCTGCGCCGCTTCTACTCCGAAATGTCGCGTGGCGTCAAAAATCCATAGCAGCGAAACGCCGAAGTCGCGCGCGCCCCGTGCCCGCCCGCGCTCCAGGCCTTCGAAGATGGCGTCGAAATTCTGCTTGCGATACAGGCACACTCCCACCGCGACGTAGACCTCGGCGTGCAGAACGTTGTCTTCTTTCAGCCGTTGCATCAGCCGATACGCAGCCAGTTCGTAATCGTCTGGACCGCGCAAATGGGTGCTGACTTCCTTGAACGCCATCAGAAAGCTTTGAAAATCACTGTACTCATAGAGCGCTTCCGTTTCGGCCCGAGTCGCCTTATCGCCGTGAGCCCGTCGCAGTTCAACCAGTGTTGCCGGATCGATTGCCCCCTCTAAATGCAAATGCAGCTCCGCCTTGGGAAGTTGACGAATGAATGCGCTAGCGGGGCTCTCCGGTGCAGCAGCCATAATTTCAGATTGTAGATTGGAGCTTGTGGATTTGCGAGCGGAGGATTGCCGCCGACCTCCTCCGTTTCCGAGACCGTCATTTACCATAACCAGAAGGGGGCCTCGGCCCAAGGCGCGAAGCACAGGCCGAAATCGGAACCATGCGGGTCAGCGATCTCAAATCCGTCGCGCAGCGTGCCGCCCTCGCCGCCGGCTTCGACCTTTGCGGCATCGCACCCGCTGCCGATGCACGCGAACTCGAGTACTTTCCCGAATGGATCGCCTCCGGCCACGCCGGTGAAATGCAATACATGAAATCGCGCGACGAGCGCGGCGAACTGAGACGCGCCTCGCTCGCCCGCGTTGCGCCCTGGGCTCGAAGCGTGATCGTATGCGCGATCAACTACAACACGGCCCAGCCCTACTCCACTCAACTCAGCAATCCAGAGCGGGGATGGATCTCGCGTTACGCATGGAGCCGCGAGGACTATCACGACGCCGTGCTGCGTCGCTTGCAACAAGTCGAAGCTGCCCTGCACAGTGCTGCGTGCGACGGTGCGCCAACTCTCACTACGCGCGCCTACGTCGATACCGGCCCGGTCGTCGAGCGCGTTTTCGCCAAATACGCCGGCGTGGGCTGGATCGGCAAGAACACCTGCATCATCAATCAGCAAAAAGGCTCGTGGCTTTTTCTGGGAGTCATTCTCACTTCGCTCGAACTCGTGCCCGATTTGCCGGCCCCCGATCGTTGCGGCTCCTGCCGGCGCTGCATCGACGCCTGTCCGACGCAGGCGATCCTCGCTCCCTATCAGCTCGACTCCAACAAATGTATTTCCTATCTCACCATTGAAAAGCGCGGAGCCATTCCTACCGAACTCCGCCCTGGCATGGGACACCACATTTTCGGCTGCGATATCTGCCAGGATGTTTGCCCGTGGAACCGGAAATCTCCCGCCACGTCCGCACCCGAGTTCCAGCCACGCCCCGGCTTAGTCAATCCCGCTCTGGCATGGCTGGCGGAAATGACAGACGAAGAATTCCGGGAAACGTTCCTGCGATCGCCCATTCGCCGCACCCGGCGTTCCGGCCTGCGCCGCAATGCAGCCATCGCCATGGGCAACAGCGGCAACCGCGATTTCCTTGCTATTCTGGAAAGGCTCGTTCACGATGAAGACGAATGTGTCGCGGAGAGCGCCCGCTGGGCGCGGAATCGCTTAAAGGAAATTCTTTAGGCAGATAACTGTCTGGCAAGCCAATTTGCCGCAAGTTAATGCACAGTTCGATACCCTGCTGTAAAAATTCCCAGTCCCGCCAAGCCACTGATTCCTTTAAAATTACCAGTCGCTTTTCCGGCCCCGAGGGGACAGAAACGCGCTGCACCTCCGTAACTGGGTTTTCCGATTCACAGCAACTAAACTTTAGCTAAAGGGTTCTAATTACGAGGGTTAACCTTACCCCTGGGGTAACGATCTTGGCCAGACTCCAGTCTGCGGGATGCCTGTTTGCGCGCCTGATCGCGCTGGTGCTGGCGTGTGCCTCGTTCGCCAGTGCTTCGGCAACTCTTTTTCTGGAAGAGCCCTACGGCAAGCTGGGCTTTTTCACCGCGACCGGTCACGCCGCCGTCTATCTCTCCGGCGTTTGCGCCGAAACTCCGCTCCTGCTCCGTCCCTGTCTGCCGAATGAGACTGGCGTGGTGATCAGTCGCTATGACGGAGTCGGCCACTACGATTGGGTGGCCATCCCTCTCATCCCTTATCTCTATGCGGTGAATCGCCCTGAGGACGTGCCCCTGTTCGCCGACGCGAAAATGGTCGCGGTTTTGCGCGATCGCTACCGTCGTCAATATCTGGAGGCTGTCGCTCCGGACGGAAAAGATGGCGAGACTCCCGGGGGGAACTGGTACGAACTTGTCGGCTCATCCTACGATCGCACCATCTACGGATTCCAGGTGGAAACCACTCCCGAGCAGGACGCTGCTCTCATCCAAAAACTGAACGCCGCGCCCAATCGCTCTCACTTCCGCACCGTCTCCAACAATTGCGCCGACTTCGCCAAAGACATCATCAACTTCTATTATCCGAAAGCCCTGCATCGCAGCGTGGTTGCCGACGTCGGCATCACCACTCCCAAGCAGATGGCCAAGACGCTGGTCAAGTTCGATCAGCACCATCCCCAGGTGCCGTACTCGCACTTCATCATCGCCCAGGTGCCGGGAAGCACGCCGCGCAGCTTTGCCGTGCATGGTGTGGTCGAATCGTTCTTCAAGTCGAAGAAGTACATGGTGCCCAGCCTGGTCGTGAGCCCGATCTTCGCCGGCTGCGTCTTCGCGGTGTACGAAGGAGTCGGCGCTGGACGCTTCCAGCCCGGCCGCGGCGCTCTCGTCCTCGATGCCGATGGCACTTTCGAGCAGCCCATCGGGCATGAGGATCTCAGGTCATTTCAACAGGAGCTGAAAGATCTGCTGGCATCGGAGTATCCCGTCAGCGACGGCAAGAATGTTGAAAAGAACTGGACCCGCCTGCAGGCCAGAGCGCAAGCCGATTTCGACGATCAAGGCCGCCCGGTTCTCGAGCTTCAGGAAAATGGCCAGCTTGTCCGCATTGGCCTCTCCGTCGAAAACGTGCTCAATGGCGCGGCGCCTTCCTCGCTGGTTCGCGAGCTTCTCGAGGCTCGGCTGCAGACGGAGTTGCGGCCCAAGGCCTCTCGCGAGATCTCCGAAGACCAGGTCTCCCGCGATTGGGACTTGCTGCAGCGGGCCGGCCAGCCTGCCGATTCCTCTTTGACCGCGCAAACCGGACGCACCACGCAGCGCAGCGAATCCATTCCCGGAAGTCTGCAGTAACCTTGTAAGGGGTTGCCCCACCCTTATCGCGCTTGTTGCCATAGGGTGGGACCAGTGTGGCGCGGGCGCCCTCGCCCGCGAAAGTCCGCTAATCTTCGCCGCAGTGAAATTCTGTGTGCGCGAAATTGTTTCGGCGCATTTGAGAGCCTATTTTCTTTTCTGCGCCCGTTTGGATGTGGTCTTTGGCTCGCCGCTTCGCTTCGCTCCCCCAAACACCCGGGCAAAGATCTTGTCCACATTCTTCAGCTGCCGCTGCAGATCAAACGCCTGCTCGATCTGCTTTCGCGGCAAGCGACCGGTGATCGCTTTATCCGCAAGCACCAGCTGACGGAAGTCCAGCCCCTCTTTCCACGCGCGCATGGCGTGCCCTTGCACCAGCCGGTACGCCTCTTCGCGGCTCACGCCATGTTCCACCAGATCGAGCAGCAACTGCCCGCTGAAAATCAGCCCGCGCGTCGATTCCAGATTCGCCCGCATGCGATCCGGATAGACAAACATCGTGTCCATCAGATTCGACGTCTTCGAGAGCATGTAGTCGATCAGCGTCGTCGAGTCCGGCAGGATCACGCGCTCCACCGACGAATGCGAAATATCCCGTTCGTGCCACAAGGCTACGTTTTCGAATCCCGCCTGCGCGTTCGACCGCACCACCCGCGCCAGTCCGCTAATCTGCTCGCAGGTCACCGGATTCCGTTTGTGCGGCATGGCCGATGAGCCCTTCTGCTTTTCGCTGAAATATTCCTCGGCCTCGCGCACTTCGGTCCTCTGCAGATGGCGAATCTCGGTCGCAATCTTGTCCAGCGTCGAAGCGATCACCGCCAGCGTCGCCAGATACTGCGCATGACGGTCGCGCTGAATCACCTGCGATGACACGGCCGCCGCTTTCAATCCCAGGCGGGCGCAGATCTTCTCTTCGAGTTCCGGCGTGAGATGCGCGAAGATTCCCACTGCACCGGAAAACTTGCCCACGCGCATGTCTTCCGCCGCGGCCACAAAGCGCGCAATGTTGCGCTGCATTTCCGAATACCAGTTCGCTATCTTGAATCCGAATGTGATCGGTTCCGCGTGAATTCCGTGCGTGCGTCCGATCATCGGCGTGTCTTTGAACTCCCACGCCCGTCGCTCCAACACGTCGGCCAGATGCTGCAGGTCTTGCGCGATCACCGACGACGCTTGCTGGATCAGCAGCGCTTGCGCCGTATCCACCACGTCGTTCGACGTAAGGCCGTAGTGGAACCAGCGCGCATGCGGGCCCACAATCTCTGCCACGGCCGTCGTAAACGCAATCACGTCGTGCCGCACTTCGGCCTCGATCTCGTGAATGCGTTCCACGCGAAAATCGGCTCGTTCGCGGATGGCTTTGGCCGCGTCTTTCGGAACCAGTCCGGCTTCCGCCAGCGTCTCCGTCGCGGCCACTTCCACGGTCAGCCACGTGCGGAAGCGGTTTTCGTCACTCCAGATGCGGGCCATTTCCGCCCGGGTATAGCGTGGGATCACGATCAAGGCTCCTGTCCGTGGGAATACGGACAGAGGATTCTAAATGGACGGATGCAAAGTGGCCAGATGCTGGCGTCGGCCACGACCCTGTCCAGCACCGTCATCCCGATGCCTCGCGCTTTCACGAGCGAGGCGAGGGATCTCGGGTGCAGAAGAAGTCTGCCCCGGCAGCGTAGGGGTTTTGTGCAGTTCTGCCCCTGCCGCCCGTCGAATGAAACATGCATCAGCCGCCGAGCGGCGCCATATGAAAGCCCGGCACGGCAGTGCCGGGACCGCAGGAGTGGAGCAATTGAGTCCGCCTCGGCGGACGGCACCTCTTAGTAAGCTCGAATGCATCCCCGGCACCACCCGCCGTGACTTCCTTTATATATCGTTTCACGATATAATGTGCCTGTACTATCGGAGCACGATACAATTCTCCGCATGAAGAGGCTGACTCTGTCGGACTACCAAGCTTTGGCCGAGTTCCGGCACCAGATTCGCAAATATCTGCACTTTAGCGAACGAGCCGTACACGCCGCTGGTCTCGAACACGGCCAGTACCAGCTTATGTTGGCCATCAAAGGCATGCCCCAGGGCGTGCGCCCGCGCATCCGCGAATTGGCCAACCGCATGCAGATTCAGCATCACAGCGCGGTGGAATTAATCAATCGCCTGGAACTCGGCGGATATGTGCGTCGCGAGCGCGCCCAGGATGACCGCCGCGAGGTCCTGCTCGCCCTCACGCCCAAGGGTGAGCGCGTTCTGGCCGAACTGGCCTTGCATCATCATGACGAACTGCAAAGCGCCGCGCCTACCCTGGTGGCTGCGCTGCGAAAAGTGATGCAAGCCGGCAAAAACGGAGCCCCAAAACCCCGCACCTCCGCCGCCACTCCGCTGGCGCCGAAGCATAGCGGAAGGCCCCTCACATAAGATCGCTGAAGTTCCTCTCTGCCGCGAGCATTTCAGACTAGCAATGTGAGAAGGCGAAATCAGCAAACCACCCATTCGTTTGCCCGGCGATTGGATGTGATCCTAATCACACAAACGCCGCAAACTGTCATTCGTAGCGCCCCGAATTGGCCAACTCCTTCCCCGCAATAGCTCAAAGCAACTTCCACCCGCAGGTCGTCTTCGATACAGCTCACCTTTTGGTGAAAATAAAGGACTTCTAAGGTCACTGCCGAAACCGACGCTCGCCTCACGTTTGGATCATGGAATGCATTCCTACTGGGCAACTGGGTCATGCAAACGACCAGAAGCTCAAAAATTGAAAATGCTTGGGGAGAAAACGGTATGCGTAAACAAAAAGGTTTTTCACTGATCGAACTTCTTATCGTGGTGGCGATTATTCTGATCATTGCGGCGATCGCGATTCCAAACCTGCTTCGCGCCCGCATGGCGGCCAACGAGTCGTCGGCTGTCGCCTCGATTCGAACTGTAACCACCGCACAAGTTACTTACCAGATAGCGTATCCGACCGTTGGATATTCGACCACGCTGCTTGATCTCGGTGGCGCGTTGGGCGCGGCTTGCACGGCGTCTTCGACTAGCGCTTGCTTGCTCGACTCCGTGCTCTCGAACAACGGCAACCCGGCTGGTTCGGGAAAAAGCGGATTCTCCTTCACGAACGGAACGGGCACCAACATCGGCGGTCTGAACACCGGCTACACTGTCCTGGCCAAACCACTGCAGATCAACCAAACCGGCGTGCGCGCCTTCTGCGCTGAGGAAGACGGCGTGGTTCGCGTCGACCCGGCGGGTGCTTGCTCGAACGCCGAAGCGACTATCCTCACTTTCGACCCGCTCAACCAGTAATTGATTTCGGCGGAATACTTCTGGGGGATCATAAGACAAGAGCAGCGAAGCCCGCTAAGCTTCGCTGCCCTTTTTTTTCGAGCGCGAGACCTGTTCTGGACGCTCGGTCAGGCCCATTAGATCAGCCTACAGAGTGCCCAGGGGGTGGCCAGTCTGGATCCATAATTGGTGCGTCATCCCGAACGCCCCGCTTTTTGCAGACCTCCGGCTCCAGAGGCTGTTACGAAACTCGCCGCCCAGCATGCATGGTGCGACAAATCATGCACCAGCCGCGAAGCGGCGACAAAGGAAAGCCCGGCTCGGCAGTGCCGGGAAACTCTCCGCCTCGCTGCGCTCGCAGCCGCCACAGCGATTCCATCCGCAAACACTCACCGCGCTTCAACCGGCATCTGGGAACCGCGGCGGCTTCTCAGAATCAAATACACTAGCGGTCCGAGCAGCATCGCGATCGCGCCGCCGATCAACCCAAATCGATCGCTGCCCAGCAATGCCACCATAGCCATCACCACCGGTGCGCTCACCACGTAGAGCAATCCCGCGCGCCCGCCCGGAACGGTGAACGTTCTCTTCATCTCCGGACGGCTTTTGCGCAGCTTCCACCCCGAGAGCACGGTCAGCACCGTCGTCGCCGATCGCAGCCAGATGTACACCGAAATCAGCTGCGCCAGGCTTTGCCACGCCAGCAGCCCATAAATCACGGCGGAAACCACAATCGCCAGCCACGGCGTCCCATACCGCTCATGCTTTCGCGTCAGCACATGCGGCAGATATTTATCTTCCGCCATCGCGAACGGCATCCGCGTCGTGGTCAGGATCGTGCTATTCAACAGCGCCACGCTGCCCAGCATCGCCGCCAGAGTCATCCACGTGCCCAGCCACGGCCCTCCGATGATCTTCGCCGCGTCCGAAAAAAATCCCGCATGCCACTCGTTCCAGTGTCCCGCCGAGCCCAGCCCCGCCACCGCCGGTAGGAAGTACGCCGCCATCGACAGCGGCACCACAATCGCCAGCGCCCACGGATACGTTCGCTGCGGATTCTCCACTTCCTCCGCCACCGTCGAGAGCTGCTCGTACCCCGAGTACAGCCACAACCCTAGCGCCAAGCCGACTCCAAAAATTTTGAACGTCGGCTGATGCGGCACCACCCACGGCGTGAATGGATCGTAGTGCCAATGCTCGAACGCCATCCCGATCATGACCGCGATGGGAACGAAGATGAAAAGTTCCAGCGCCGTCGCCACCTGCCCCACCATCTGAATGCCGCGCACATTCACCCACGTGAGCACCACAATCAGTGCCACCGAAATCAGGTAGTGCTCCCACCACGTCATCCGCGGCAGGTAATACACGACGTAGTCGGTGAACAGCACGGCATAAATCCCGCCCAGCAGAAACGACGCCGACCAGTTCCACCAGCCGGCAAGAAATCCCCAGAAATCGCCAAAGGCCGCGCGCGTCCAGCGATAGAAGCCGCCTTCGACCGGCATCGCCGTCGTCAGTTCCGCCGACACCAGCGACACCGGGATGCACCAGAAAAACGGCAGCACCAGCAGATAAATCAGCGTGATCCCCGGTCCAGAAGTCGTGACCATATCTTCGAGCCCGAACGGCCCGCCGGTCGTGTATGAGAACATGACGAAGACGAGATAGAACAACCCCGCCTTGCGCAGAGTCGAAGCCTTCGAGGCAGATGGATTCTCAGCACTCTTCGCAGCCGCTTTGTCGATCGTGGTCAATCAGAGTTTGATGGACGCTTTTTTCCCCGCGCACACTTCCTGCCATGCGTGGGATGAATGATTGTCACGGAATCGTGCAGC
>JASHQK010000526.1 GCA_030039195.1 Candidatus Sulfotelmatobacter sp. | reverse complement strand
GCGGTATGTTTGCGGCGTTTTCATCAAGAATTCTTGCGGTCGCAGCCGAAGCCATATCCCACCTCTCAAAGATTTCTTTCTTTCCCCAGTGATCAGCCCCTGAAAACTCTGGTTGGACAATTCGTGATTTGCGAGCCCACTGTTTGGCCAGTCAACCCAGATGCTTGCGAGCAGTCTGGCCGGATCTTCTAATTCTGGGTTTAACCCGCTTTATCAAATCGGCGGCCCGCGCTCGATACAACTGGCCCTCAAGCTTCAATTTTGAGCTGGGCTCGGAGCAGTACTCGCCAGAGTGCGTTATCGCGGTTACTCCATCAAAGGATGTCTATTCGCCGGCATGGGCGCGCTTCCGTCCCGTGCGCCTTTCCGGGTTGTCTTCGGAGATGCCGGAGAGAATGACAGGATCACTGTCTGGGAATTGCGCTACGAGCGCCAGGCTACCGCCCAAGGCCTCCACCGTCTTGCGAAGCGTAGAGATCATAAGGTCGGTGCGCTTTTCGATCTTGGAAACACCTTCCTGGCCGATACCTAGTTCTTTGGCAACGCGTTCTTGCGACAGCTTGCGGGCGCGGCGGAGTTCCCGCAGTGTCATTTCTTCTGCAATAAGCTGCGCCGCCCGTGCCTCGACCTTCCTCCGCTGAGTCGGTCGAAGCTGCTTGATGATGTCGTTCACGTTCCGGGGCATGTTTACTTCCTTTCCTTCTGTTTCAAACACGCCAAATGCGCGTCAAATCGATCGTCCGCCTTGACGATAAGCCGTTTGTAAAACTTCCTTTCGCTTACGCCTGACTTGTCGCCCGCGACGAGCAGAATTGCCTTGCGCTTGGGATCAAAGGCAAAAGCCACGCGCCAAACGCCATCGGCGGCATCGAAGCGTAGTTCCTTCATGTTCGCGTGACGGGAATCTTTAAGCGTATCAACGCGAGGCCGTCCTAGCTGCGGCCCGAATTACTGAAGAAGACGCGAATGAGCGAGAATTTCCGTGCGAACCTGTTCATCAAGTTCGTGGGATTCCGGCAAAAAATCATCGCCGATTTCAACAAGCCACATGGCTAATTATGCAGTATAAGGCATTATGCCGTCAAGGGCATCATCTAGGGACCAATTGGGGACTGGGGACTAAATTGGGGACTACGCTCCGTTCCCTGCAGCAACTTGCGGGCGCTTAAGTGTCATCCGTGCGCGTGCAAGTTGTTTAGTATCAGTTCCCGTTGAACTCATAAATCAACGTGCAGTAGGTCAGGAATACGCTCCCTGGAGTGAACCCCCAAAAATGAGACGGTAGGCAATGACACACTTTGCAGGAAAGAAAACTGCGAGTGGCAAAGAGACGGTATACGAAGGAGTTTCGTGAGTTCGCAGTAGAGCGACTGCGAGGCTGCGAAAACATCAAGGCACTGGCGCGAGAGCTGCACGTCTCGCGCCGGCAACTCTACCGCTGGCGTGACGAACTGAATCCGGACAGTCCAAGTCAAGTAGGGAAGAGAACGGATCGGAAGCGGCCCCCAGCTTCTTCCGATTCGTTCCATTACGGTTGAATTACTAACTTCAAACGTGAGGAATTATGAAGATCGCCACAGCTGATAAGTCCCTAGTAGCTAGCAGACGAGCAAGGTTATTGTTTGTGTTATTCACCCTAATCATAGCAGCCCTTGCGCAGAAGTCGGCATCGCCCACCTCAACCACCGCGAATCCACAGGAGCCCGAATACACCAACTCATTTTTGTTTTGGATTCCGGAGGAATCTTGAAGCCACTGGAGCGCCAGACTGCGTTGCGTTCGCGCCAAGATCAAGGCCTTTGGATATGGCGGCGCGGAAACCTCGTACACGGTACAAGGCGATCGCATCCATGGCGTACAGCAATGCGGGAATCCGAAACTGCAACGCCGTGAGCGTCACCGCGGGCGCGCCCTCGGGTCCGCCGAATCCGCCCACAAATCTCACCGCAACGGTGCAGTGATTGGGGACCGAAGCATTCATGGTTCAATCGGCCATTGCTATGACGCCGTCACCAACCAAAGGACCCACTGCCCGGTAGATGTTGTAGCTGCCCCCAGTCTTCGTCGATGCTTTCCATGCAAGGCTGACCGAATCCGTGCCGCTCGAATGGCACGATTGTGACTGGTTGATTCCCCCACCCCTAGCACAGTTGCGCTAGTCGAGCACACGGCAGGGCGCCGACTCGTGTCCATAGCATTTGCCACGCCGCTTCAGTCGGATGACTCGAGCCAAACTGGACACTTGAATCTCCTCGGCGGGATTGGTCCGTTCTTGCGACGAAGTGTTCGGTGTATGGCATCACAGGGCTGCGTGACTGGCCTCACTGACTGATACAAGTATCTCTATTATGTTACTTCTGTTTGTGGGTTGCCTTCACGGCGACTGCTTTCGAATTCCCAGATCTCCACAGGAAAAAAATCATGCCGAACTCTCAGATTCTGGAGCAATCGATCGGTTCCTCCGCGCGTGGAATCCATACCATCACCATCCTGGGAGGCCAGGGCAAGAATCATTCACCCGAATCCCTCCGTCAAGTGGAGCTCAGAATGGGCGACATCGTCAGCATTGTGGGACCTACAGGCTGTGGAAAGACCACGCTGATCAATGACATAGAACTGTATGCCAATGGCAACACGCCCACCGGCCGAACTGTTTTAATCAATGGCGAGGCACCCCCGGAAGACTATGCCTCCGATCCATCTTCGAATCCGATTGCATTGATCTCGCAGCACACGAATTTCCTCTCGGACCTACCTGTGCATGAGTTTCTGAAGACTCATGCTCGGATTCGTGGGGTGGAATCGCCGTCGCGTGCAGTCGACGAAACCGTCAGCTTCGCTAATCAACTGACCGGGGAACCGATCATCCTGGAAAACGCGATGACCGAGCTTTCGGGTGGCCAGACGCGCTCGCTATTGATTGCGGACGCGATCGTGATCGGTAATTCGCCGATCATCCTTCTCGACGAAATCGAGAACGCGGGAATCCATCGCACCCGTGCCCTTGAATTGCTCAAAAGCTACGAGAAAATTTTTATTTTTGTCACCCACGATCCGCGCATCGCTCTGCTCTCCGACTACCGAATCGTAATGCGGGATGGAGCCATGCAGAAACTAATCGTCACCAGTATTGAAGAAAAGGGAGCGGCACAGGAAATCCGCAGGCTGGACGACCTGCTCCTCGGCCTGCGGCAGCGCATTCGCATCGGCGAGGAACTCAATTTCTGTCAAATTCACGAACAGCTTCGCCAACTGGCGTACGCGGACTGAAGGGGAAAATGAAGCTTGTTATCTGCGCTGGACCACCTACGTGCGGCAAGACCACCGTGCTGCGCCAAGTCACAAAACGCCTTGTTGCCCAACAAGCTAAAGTCAGCTTTCTGAAGATCGATGTGCAGTATGCCGACGAAGATGAAATCTTCCAAAAAGAGTTCGCGATTCCGGTTCGCAAGGTTTATTCCGGTGAATTATGTCCGGACCACTGCAACGTCATGGTCCTGGGGGATGCGTTGCAGTGGGCTGAGCAGTCGGGAGCAGATCTACTGCTTGTTGAGACCGCTGGGCTATGCCTGCGATGTTCCCCCTACATCGAAGGACTCCTCGGGATCGTGGTGCTCGAAGCAACCAGCGGAATGAACCTTCCTCGCAAGATCGGGCCCATGCTCTCCCTGTCGGACGTGGCCGTTGTCACCAAAATTGATCTGGTCTCGCAGGCGGAACGCGAGGTCTTCCGGGCTCGCATTCAAGAGGCCGCGCCCACGACTGCGGTGATCGAATCCAATGCTCTTTATGGCATTGGAATCGAACCACTGGTCCGCAGAATCGTCCGTGCGCCTCACGTTGATCCTCCTCTGTTCCTACGCGGAAATCCTCCTATTGGTACGTGCACTATTTGCGTCGGGAAAAAAGAAATTGGTTGGCAATCGCACTTCGGCGTGGTGCGTGCGCTCGAAAATCAGAATTTCTACCGGGGCGAGTGAACCATGCCGGGACCAATTTATTTCGATCACTCGGCCACGACTCCACTCGATACGCGGGTGGCGCTGGCGATGGACACGGCGCAGAGCAAGGTTTTCGGCAATCCGTCGAGCCTGCATTCTGAAGGGCGCCGAGCTTACTCGTTGGTTAAGGACGCGCGAACCGATGTCGCGCGCCTGATCGGTGCAACCGCGTCAGAGATCATCTTTACGGCCAGCGGCACAGAGGCCGATAACCTCGCCTTACTCGGAGTCTTCCGTCATGGCAGAGAGTCGGGCCATCTGATCACAAGCTCGATCGAACACCCTGCGATCATGGAGACTTGTCGATTTCTCGAACAATGCGGTGTCCAGGTCAGCTACCTTCCCGTTGATGAGTACGGCATGGTTTCTCCTCCGGACTTGGCGCGTGCTCTGCGACCAGATACGCGGCTGGTTTCGGTGATGGCGGCCAACAATGTGGTCGGAACGCTCCAACCCATCGCAGAACTCGCCCGCATTACGAAGGAACACGGAACCCTATTTCACACAGATGCGGTGCAATCTGCAGGCAAAGTTCCTCTTGACGTCAATCGCGTGCCGGTCGACATGGTATCTGTATCGGCTCACAAACTGCACGGTCCGAAGGGAATCGGCGCTCTCTATGTACGCCATGGTGTTTCGCTGCAGCCGGTGATTTTTGGTGGCGGTCAAGAGCGCGGACTGCGTTCTGCCACCGAGAATGTTGCCGCCATCGTCGGATTCGGCGCCGCCGCTCGTATTGCCGTGTCAGAAATGGCGGACGAAGCCGTTCGGCTGGTGGGATTGCGCGAACGCCTTCTCGAAGGACTGCGTAACGTTCTGCCAGACGCATATCTGATTGGGCATCCCTTCAAGCGTCTTCCGGGTCATCTGTGCCTGGGTTTTTCCGGGCGAGAAAGCGAATCAATCAAACTGCTTCTCAAGCTGGACGAGGCTGGCGTCGCGGTTTCGTCAGGCAGCGCCTGCGCCGCCCATCACGCATCCGAGCCTTCGCATGTATTGGTCGCGATGGGTTTTGATCCCATCCGCGCACGCGGATCGCTTCGTGTCACGCTCGGACGATTTAACACAGAACCAGAAGTCGATCGCTTTCTCGAGATCCTGCCTCATGCGGTCGACACGCTCAGGCCAGTCGTCAGTTACGGTCGCATAGCATCATAGGGTGAATGAGAATGACAATGCCAGAAGTCACAAAGGTGGAACTCCCGGGCTTAGACTGCGGTCTTTGCGGATTCAAGCATTGTGATGAATTGGAGCGCGAATTAGTCTTGCGTCCGGAACTTCTCAAGCGATGTATTCACATTTCGGACGACCGCGTAGATGCTCGTCCTGCCTCTGCCCCCTCGATGTCCAGTGCGCCGTCATCTGTGGCATCCACCGCAAGCCGTCCCCGCTCGACGCGACTGGCGCCATTTATTGACACGTTGGGTCGCGATTTTGATTTCTATCTCGAACATTTTCCCGAGGATCCAGGTCCGCGCGAAATTATCATTCCCCACAACCCGATGATTACCCGTGAGCTTCCCGTGAAGAAGGGGGACATTCTAATTGGCCGGCCGCTGGGCATGTCCTGCGGCTGCCCAATTACGCATTGCGGCATTGCTACAGAAGTTGACCAAAGGACTGGCGTGATTGTTTGGTGCGTGACTGGTCCGCTCGCGCCACGGTCTCAGGGTTACAAAGATCTTGGGTATTACATCGCAGAAGGATACGAGGGACTGATCAAGGAAACCAAATCCGAGATCAAGATCGGATGCCGATACTATTTTCAGCCGCGCATGTGCATGCTCCAATGGCGCCACTCAGGATTGGTGAATTTCATGAACCGCACTCCCGCGGGAATCCAGGTGCGCCTCGAAGGACTGTGGATCGGCTGAAGTCCCCCTTGTGTGCGTGCGGTATGGCGGGTCGGCTGTCGGGCTTAGGACCAACTGTTCCGCCGGTGCCAAAAAAGCCTGTGGAGGGCTTGCGGCAGCTCTCAGTATCAGCAATGATATTTCCGTGTGATCGCGAAGGTTCGCGAGATTCAGGGAATACTTCCACACAATTCCCGATTTGGGCACAGATCTGCAATCTGTTAACACACGTCGTTCGGCTTTGCTCCCGCCGGGCCGACTTCAAAGTTCCTAGTACTATGCCCAGAGAAGGTAGTTTCCAATGTTAGGTCTGGTCCAATGCGAATGGCTGCCTAACCGCAAACAATTAGTGGTCATAGCCGTATTCCTCTTGCTGTCGCTGCTGTACCGTCTCTTCGTCGGATGATCTTCGACGCCCTGAGATGATCGAAGAGGCCGCAACTCGTGAGATGTCAACTGATCCGCAAGGTAAAGTTCGATTTTCCGCATGCTGGCTGGCTTATTTGTGACATTTGATACAGACTGTTGCTCGCCGAAATGGATAGAGTCTCATCTGTCGACCAGCGTTTTGACTCGATTCCGATG
>JASHQK010000525.1 GCA_030039195.1 Candidatus Sulfotelmatobacter sp. | reverse complement strand
GCGGGCCATATACGAAGATCGACGCTTCTCTGGATCCGGCGACCAGCTATACCGATAGTACCGTGCAATCGGGGCAAACCTACTATTACGTGACTACGGCGGTGGATTCAGCGGGCGTGGAGAGCGGCTACTCGAACCAGGTCACAGCGCCGATTCCGACTCCGTGAAATTCCCATTTCCGGGGTGCAGCTGAACATCACGAGGAAGTCAACAAGAACAATAAAGTGAGGCAACTCGAAAGATCGAATGCTGCTGCCCACTCCGTCGAGAGGAAAGCGAAAAAATGGCGGGAAAAATTGAAAGGGCCGTGACATTGGTTATGCTCTAGCCGCCAACTCCTGCGAGGGAGTCAACAACGTGGAAACATGTACCGTCACAGCCCTCTGATGCGATCACTGCTTTCGCAGTTCCGAACCCCGGCTACCCCTCGCAGGGCCGTCGGTTTTTTCAGGTCCGGTCACGCGGCGGATCACTCCGCTCGGCTGATCACCCAGTCTACTTCGGACTGGCTCAGTATTATTGTGCCAACCCTTTCGACCGTCGACGCAAGCAAAGTTACCAGAGTAACGAGAAAAGTCAACGCAAAGTTTTGGTGCAATGTACGCAGTCCATCCTGTGCATAACTGAAATTGCAAATGTATGTACTGTAAAAAGTTATCCACAGCTACACTTAATTCCGGCTATTTTTGCACACGAAATTGCACAGCCCTCCTAGAAAACCGCAAACGGCTGAAAGGGAATCAAATAATCGTCTTGACGACAGAAGAGGATGGGCGCATCTTCAATTTTGCGGAAGGCAGCGAACAATTTAGTGATGCCCGAACTGGTGGCGTATGTGGATGGCGGATGCCTGGGAAATCCGGGACCGTCGGGCATCGGTGTCGTCATCAACGGCTGTGAAGACGGGCCCATTCGCATCGCGAAGTGGATTGGCCACCAGGATAACAACGTCGCCGAATATGCCGCGCTGATGGAAGCCCTGCAGTGCGCGGTCGCATTAAATGCCCACAAACTTCACGTTTATTCCGATTCGCAGGTCGTGGTTCGGCAGATGACCGGTGAGTATACCTGCCGCAGCCCTCGTCTCTATTCCCTGCACTGGACCTGTCGCAAATTGGCACGCGCACTGAAATTCTCTATCTCCCACGTTCCGCGTGAGAATAACGTGGAAGCGAACCGGCTCGCGCAATCCGCTCTGAAACGCCGAAGAAAATAGCCGACGCGAACTCGCTTTGCCACCTACATTCTTTGACGGCGAGGGACTTGTGCAGTTCCTCGGATCACGGTTGCTGTCGAACGATGACATCGGTCCTTCGCTGCAAAAAGAGCGGCTCAGAATGACAACAGTGATTACGCGCTGGCGCCGGATCTACTTCTTGGCCGGCTTGTTCGGGTTGTATCCGGAATTCGGATTGAACATCGCCTCGTCGAGCCCTTGATTGATGGTCACGGTGAACAGAAACCGCTGCCGGGACATGTCGCCGTTGAACATCCGCGTGACGTTGAAGGGGACCATCACGCCTGAGACTGGCTTGTAGTTATCGTAAATCTCTTCTTCAAGGTTTTTCTGGCGGTCGACCGGATCGCGCCACTCGAAAGCCTTGCGGATGGGAAGATGGGTCTGGGTATCGAAATCGAGCGTCACGCTTTCGTCCTTGGAATTGATCAGCGTCACCTGCGTGGCGGCATGCTGCGCCGCAATCGCGCTGCCTTCATACAGGAAAATCACACCGGGATCATTCAGCCACTGGCGCAAGATGACATCGAGCGCAAAATGACGCTGGCGGCGGTAGTCGACCATGTCCTTTTCCTCGACCGGACGAACGCCGCGGTAGGTGATCTCGTATCCCTTGTCGCCGAGAAAAACGCGGGCGACGTCGCGCTCCTTGGTATATTCGACACGCTCTTTGTCGGGATATTGGTAGAAGCTCCAGAACAGGTCGCCGCCACTGCCCTGCCCGTGATGGAAGGCGTAGCCGCGGCCCTGCTGTTCAATATTGTGAAGTTCAAGATAGGCGGGCCCTCCGAGCGCCTCAATGCCCTGTTCCACAACAGTCCTCGCTTTCCGCGCATCCTCGTCGGCGACGCTCGTAGCCGAATTCGCAGAAACGTCGCCCAGTGCCGTGACGGCCGCGGCGGGCTTCTGGCTCGACGGTTGTGCAAGCGGCGAGCGGTCTTGCCCGTATGAGAAAAGCGGGCACAGCAAAAACAAGGTAATCAGTAACTTCATTTCAGCTTGGGAGGAAACGACGCGCAATCAGAATTGTAGCGTTTCTGGCGGAGTTTCTGCTGCAGCATCCCTTACCTGGATTGGATGCAGAAAAGACCTGAAATGCAAGCCGCCCGGTTCGTTTTGTAGGCGTTTAGCGCTGGTTGCCCCGGTCCAATCGGCCTGATTATCCCACCAAAACCGCGCCCCCGTTCACGTTGAAGATCTCTCCCGTGATAAACCCCGCGTGCTCGGTACAAAGAAACAACACCGGGGCCGCAATCTCTTCCGGCTTGCCGGCGCGGCCCAGCGGAATGGTGCGACGGATCGTTTCTCCCGTCTTTGGATCTTCGAGAGCGTCCGCGCTCATGTCAGTGTCGACCCAGCCCGGAGCCACGCAGTTGACGTAAATGCCGGCCGTTGCCAGTTCGGCCGCGAGGCTCTTGGTGAAGCTGATCAGAGCGCCTTTGGTTGCGGAATAATCGGCATGAAATGCCTCGCCTCGTTGGCCGCTGGTCGAACTGATCAGCACGATGTGTCCCGCTGGACTCTGCCCGCGTGGCTGCGCCTTCATTTGCGCGACCGCATGCTTCACCAACCCGAA
>JASHQK010000524.1 GCA_030039195.1 Candidatus Sulfotelmatobacter sp. | reverse complement strand
CTGGCAGCGCTGATAGGCGATGTTGGTTACAAGCTGCACAGCGGGCGCAGCCGCAACGAGCAGATCGCGACCGATCTGCGCTTGTACGTGCGAGCGGCGATCGATCAGTTGCAGCAGGAGCTTTCCGAGCTATGCAGCGCGGTTGTCGATCGCGCGGAGCAGGCCGGAAATACGGCCATGCCGGCTTATACGCATCTGCAGAAGGCGGAGCCGGTTCTGGTTGCGCATTGGCTGCTGGCTTATGTCGAGATGTTTTTGCGGGATGCGGATCGGCTGGCGGATTGCCGCAGGCGGCTGAATGTTTGTCCGCTGGGATCAGGTGCCGTTGCCGGCGCGACACTTCCGCTCGATCGCGCGTTGATGGCGCAGGCGCTTGGCTTCGACGCTCCGACGGCGAACAGCATCGATGCGACCAGCGATCGCGACTTCGCCATCGAGTTCGTCAACGCGCTCTCGCTGATGGCGGTGCATTTGAGCCGCTGGGCCGAGGAGATGATTCTTTTCTCATCCCAAGAGTATGGCTTCGTCGCTTTGCCGGAAGCATATTCGACTGGTAGCAGTGCGATGCCGCAGAAAAAGAATCCGGATCTGCTGGAACTGGTTCGCGGAAAATCTGGACGCGTAGTGGGAAGTGCGACCGCCTTGTTCGTCACGATGAAAGGCTTGCCGCTCGCTTACAACAAAGATCTGCAGGAAACCCAGGAACTGCTGTTTGCACCCGCCGATACGATGCTGCAGATGCTGCCGCTGGTGGCCGGCCTCATGAAGGCAGTCGAATTTCATGGCGAAGCGATGGAACAGGCGGCGCAGTCAGGATTCATGAATGCGTGGGCCGGGGCGACTTATCTGGTCAATCATGGCGTCCCGTCACGGCTCGCGCATGAGCGTATTGGGAAGGCGGTTCAGCTTGCACTCGAACGCGGCTGCGAATTGCGGGATTTGCCGCTGGAGGAATTGCAGAAGATCAGTCCAGCGTTTGGAGAGGATTTCTACGATTCGCTGAAACTGGCTTCCGTCCTGGCGATCCATGACGTTCCGGGAGGCACGGCGCCGGAGCGGGTGCGGAAAGCGATTGGCGTGGCCCGAAATAAAATCCAGTCTCTTCGCGAGGAGGTTCATGCGCACGCGTAAAGCCATCTTGCCGGATGCGGAACAGATTCATGATTTGATTGCGGCATACTCGGGTGACGGCACGCTGCTGCCGCGCACGCTGGCCGAGATCTGCGAGAACGTCAGGGATTTTGTGGTGCTCGAAGATGAGGGCACGATCATTGGCTGCGGCGCGTTGCATCTCTACGGCACACATTTGGCCGAGATACGCTCGATCACGGTAGCGCCCTGGTGCCAGGGCAAGGGCGGCGGCGGACGACTGGTGAAAGCCCTGATGGCTGAGGCGAAGCGGCATCAAGTCGATTGCATTTGTCTTTTCACGCGCAAGCCAGAATTTTTTGCGCGTCAGGGATTTTCGGTCGCCCAGCGCGAAGACCTTCCAGACAAGATTTACAAAGATTGCCACGCCTGCCCGCGCTATCACTGTTGCGATGAGGTAGCCATGGTTCGCGGCGAGTTGCCGAAATTCGCAATTCTTCCCGAACCCGCGAATTTTCTGGTCAAGCTGCAGACGTGGGCTCCGAGCGCCAGTGAAGAAGCGAGTTCGAGCTAAGGCTGGCTACGTCTTTCCATTGCGTTGTCGCTGGTTTTCTGCATCGCGTAACCACAAAGGGCACGAAGGTACCCGAAAGAAATCTGCTTGGAAAGACCTTCGCGAAAATTCGTGCCCTTTGCGATTCCCGAATCCCACGCTCACATCCGGGCCAAATGCCGTCTTAGCCGCACAAAAACGCGGTGCGGACGGGGCACCCCGTGTTACTCTTGCGATTCGCGCGGTTGATTCGGTCGGCTTGAAAATCAAACCAAAATCCGAATGCATGTGGGACCTGGTCAGCCTCGGCGAAGTCATGCTGCGCCTTGATCCCGGGGATGAGCGAATCTCGACGACGCGTCATTTTCGCGTGTGGGAGGGCGGCGGCGAATACAACGTGGCGCGTGGCTTGCGGCGCTGTTTCGGGCTGGAGACTGCTATTGTCACCGCGCTCGCTGATAATCCCGTCGGTCGGCTAGTCGAAGATCTGATGCTGCAGGGCGGAGTGAGCCAGAAATACGTTCGCTGGGTTCCTTACGACGGAGTCGGACGAACGGTTCGCAACGGTCTGAATTTCACTGAGCGGGGATTTGGTGTGCGCGGAGCGGTGGGATGCTCGGATCGCGGGCATACGGCCGTTTCGCAATTAGAGCCCGGCGAGATTGACTGGGATCGGATTTTCACGAAAGATGGCGCGCGCTGGTTCCATACCGGCGGAATTTTCGCAGCGCTTTCCGAGACCACGCCGCGGGTTGCGCTGCAAGCAATGGAGGCAGCCAAACGGGCGGGAACGATCATCTCATATGATCTCAATTACCGCGTCTCGCTTTGGAAATCGATTGGCGGCAAAACGAAGGCGCAGGAGGTCAATCGCAAGCTGGCGCCGCTGGTCGATGTGATGATCGGCAACGAGGAAGATTTCACCGCGGCTCTCGGCTTTTCCGTCAGCGGGCTTGACGAGCATCATTCCAAACTGGAATCGGCGAGCTTCAAGAGGATGATCGAAACCGTCGTGAAAGAATATCCGTCCATGTCGGTGATTGCGACGACGCTGCGTAACGCAAAGACGGCGAGCATCAATGATTGGGGAGCGCTGTGCTACTGCGATGGAAAATTTTATGAAGCACCAAGGCGCGAGAACCTGGAAATTTACGATCGCGTAGGCGGAGGCGATTCGTTTGCTTCGGGATTGATTTACGGATTTCTCTCCGGGAAAGATCCGCAGTGGTCGGTGGAATGCGGTGCGGCTCATGGAGCTTTGGCCATGACCACGCCCGGTGACACGACCATGGCGACGCTGGCGGAAGTTTTGCAGGCAATGACGGCGCGCACTGCGCGAATTGAACGTTAGGAGTGGATTGCACATGCCCACAGTGACCACCATGAGCATTGAAGATGTGATTCGAAAAATTGGGGAGATTGGAATCGTCCCAGTCGTGCGGGCTGCTTCGGTCACTGAGGCGAACCGCGCGGTTGAAGCGATCCTGGCGGGAGGCATTCCGGTCGTCGAGATCACGATGACCGTCCCTGGAGCTATTTCGGTGATCCGCGAAGTGGTCAAGCAGTACGGCGAAAAGGTTCTGGTCGGAGCGGGTACAGTGACGAATGCTGAACAGGCAGAATCGAGCTTGCGCGCTGGAGCCGAATTCCTGGTCAGCCCGGGACTGTCGCTGCCGGTGTTGTCAGTGGCGCGAGCGTCGGAAAAATTGGCAATTCCGGGAGCGCTGACTCCGACTGAGCTGATGAACGCGCAAGAGCATGGCGCAAAGTTGGTGAAAATCTTTCCCTGCGGAAATGTCGGTGGGCCGAAATATCTGAAATCGCTGAAGGCGCCGTTTCCGAGCGCATCGCTCATTCCAACCGGAGGCGTGAACGCCGCCAATGCGGCGGAATTCATCGCCGCAGGCGCCTTCGCCTTAGGAGTAGGTGCCGATCTGGTGGATGCTGCCGCGCTGCGTGAAGGCAATCTCGACAAGATCACCACGGCTGCTCAGGAATTGGTGAGCGCTGTGGCAGCCGCGCGGGCCGCTACGGGTGAGAAAAAGGGAAAGTAAACCGAGGTCCGGCCAGTGATGAGGCTCGCGTTTCAGGAAACAAAAAGTGCTCCCCAATTATTAACACGAGTACTTATTTTAATATTGGCCCTCTCTGCTGGGCCCTTGCCGGTTTCCGCATCCGGCCAAGGCGGCATCGATGCTTCGGGCCATGACGACCATCTTTCCGAGGGTGCTCAGAAATTCTTACTTGCGCATTCCGAACCGGCGTCCGTAAGAGATGGATGCACCGGTACTTGCTTCAGGCTAATTCGTTTCGGGTACCCGTCTGCGAGAATTGTGATCTTGCGATTGATGGTTGACCAGAATGGAGATGCCACAGTCTTCACAAAAATATTCTCCGGCGACCGGCAGTTAGTTCTGCAGAAAATGGATGCGGTGCCCCGATCGGATGTAACGAACCTCATGGAAACCGTGAAGCAAAGTAATTTCTGGCAGCTACCGGGCTCTGAGCCTCAGGAAGGTCCTCTCGTAAAAGATGGATCGGTCTGGACCATAGAGGGCGCCGAAGGAGCTTCATACCACATCGTGCGCCGTCGTAACCCAAAGCCGAGTAGGTTTACGGATATCGCGCGTTGTTTGCGAGATTTTGCAAAATTGAGCGATTCGGTGGTCTTCATTCCCATCTTCCAGCCACCACACTAAAATTCCCACGTGTTACTGATTTACGCCGCTGGCAAGGACTCCGCCATCGACGGGCAGAATGATTCCATTCACAAAGCTGGCGGCATCGGAAGCCAGAAAGACTGCGGCTCCCACCAGTTCTTCAAGTTTTCCAAAACGCTGCATGGGCGTCCGCATCAGCAATTCCTGGCCGCGTCCGGTGCCGAGCAGCAATTTTTCGTTTAGCGCAGTCAGAAAATATCCGGGAGCGATGGCGTTCACGCAGACTCCGTAGCGGGCCCATTCGACGGCGAGCGACTGGGTGAGCGAGCCCACCGCCGCCTTGCTTGCGTTGTACGCCGCGACTTCGTAATGGCCGCGAAATGTTCCCATGGATGCGATGGAGATGATGCGGCCGTAGCCGCGCTCGATCATGTGGCGTCCGAAAACCTGGCAGGCTCGCAGCGTCCCGGTGAGATTCGTGTCGAAAATATTGTTCCAGTCGGATTCGGGGAAATCGAGCGTAGGGGCGCGTTTGGTAATGCCGGCAGCGTTCACCAGGATATCAACTTTGCCGAAGGCGTCTCTGCAAGCGCTTAGGAGTTTTTCGAGCGAAGCGCGATCCGCCACATCGCAGGTTACGCGCAACGATCGCCTGCCGAGCGATTCGATTTGGTCGGCGAGAGCGTTGACCAGTTCCATGCGGCGCGCGCTGGCGACGACGTCGGCCCCGCCCTCCGCCAATCCGAGCGCGATGGTTTTTCCGATGCCAGAACTGCCTCCCACTACGACGGCGACTTTCCCTTCCAGATCCAGCGGCTTGTAGCCCATAGTCAGCGAGTGTACCGAAAACACAGGTGCTTGGTGTAGAGCCTCGTGCAAAGGCAGCAGCCTTCTGCTCTGCTCCCTCGGCACTGTTATGAT
>JASHQK010000523.1 GCA_030039195.1 Candidatus Sulfotelmatobacter sp. | reverse complement strand
ATTCCGCTGTGCTCATTCGTATCGGGACCTTGGTCTTCTTCCGACGCTTGGGTGATCATAGGGCGTCTTGAATCAGCACGAAATACGAATTTGTCTGAAGCCTTTCGAAATTTTGTGAAAAACCAAAGAAAGCTGTGCGTGCTGGCAGGAAAAAAGGACATCACAGCCCTAGGACGGGAAGAAAAGCGCAGGGAGAGAACAAAAGTCCCTCAGATCCGCATGGGCATGACGATGTAGCGGTACTTGTAGTCGTCACCTTCGGCGGGACGGAGCTGGCCCGCGGATTGGGGATCCTTCAGCTCGAGGCGTACTTCGCTTGATCCTGCCGCCTTGAGGAAATCCACCAGATAGGCGGCATTGAAGCCGATCGTCATCGGATCGCCGGTGTAGGGAGCTTCGAGAGAATCTTCGGACTCGCCAGCCTCGGTCGACGAAGCGGAAATCTTGACTTCTCCTTTTTCCAAGCGCAGACGGACGGCCCGCGAGCGCTCGTCCGCGAACTGGGCCACGCGCAGGATCGCGGAATTCAATTCTTCGGCGTTGAGGGGAACAACTTTGCTGTTATCTTTGGGCAGGACAGCTTCGAAGTTGGGGAACTGTCCGGTCAGCTGACGCGAAGTGAGCAGGCGCGATCCGATGCGGAAAAATAGCGTGGATTCGTCTTTGGCAAACTCGACAGTTTCGGTATCGGTGGCATCGAGCAGGGACTTAAGTTCATCCATCGCTTTTTTCGGGACGAGTGTTTTCATCTCGCCGGAGACGCCCTCGAATTTTTCCCCGTTGCGCTCGCAGTGGGCCAGGCGGTGACCGTCGGTCGCGACCATAGTGATCGACTCAGGCTTCAGCAGCATAAGCGCGCCATTCAGCGTGTAGCGCGATTCTTCGTTGGAGATGGCAAACGAGGTGCGAGTAATCAGTCCGCGCAAGGCCTGGGCGGGAATCGAAACGCTGCCGGCGGAGGGAAAAGTCGGCAAAGTGGGAAAGTTCGATTTCGCCATGCCGACCATTTTTGTATTCGAACGGCCGCAGCGGATGCTGACCCAATGATTCTCGAGGAGCTTAATGGTGATATCAGCATCGGGCAGCAGCTTCACGTAATCATGCAGCTTGCGCGCGGGAATGGTGCATGAGCCTTCTTTTTTCACTTTCGCATTACACGAAGTGCGCAGGCTCAGGTCGAGGTCGGTAGCCGTAATCGATAAGCGATCTCCGGCGGCCTCGAATAAATAATTCGACAGAATCGGGATCGTGGTCTTGCGCTCGACCACTCCCTGCGTGGCGGTCAGTTCCCGCAGCAATTCAGACTTGCTGACTGTGATCTCCATGGTTCCCGCGGCAACGGCGGTTTCCACCGGCATAGCAGACATCTCCCCCAAGGAAGACTTTACGGACGGTCTCGAAGGCCGCCCCTTTCGAAACATAACCTAGTCAGAGTCTTCCTAAAACAACAGCCTACTTTGAACCCTACCTTATATCAAATACAAAACGAATAAAACCAGTCGTAACCGTAGGCCCTGCGCAGAAGTGGAAAACTGGAGCAAGTGGCACGTTCTCACTGGCTTTCGGGCTGGCCCTTCATGTTAGAAATCCGGCCCAAACTCCTCGGAAGCAAGAGTAAAACTTTACTCCCCGTCCGATTTCTGCCTGAGGTTTCACAGCTTCCACACGGCTTTCACAGCGGCCCGTGAGGAAGGCGTGAATTTCTGTCGCAGGGTTCCGCGAGCCCGCGATTATCCGCCTAATTGTTCGGTCAGCTTGTTGACCAGCCTGTTCAAATCCTTATCGCTCTTGCGCAGTTCTTCAATTTTCTCGACCGAATGCAAAACGGTTGTGTGGTGCTTGCCGCCAAACTGGCGTCCGATCTCGGGGAGCGAGGCTTCGGTGAGCTGCTTGGCGAGATACATGGCAATCTGCCGCGGATACACGATCGCGCGCGAATTGTTCTTGGCTTTGATCTCGACCAGGCGCAGCCCGAACTGCTCCGCGACCATTTTCTGAATCGATTCGATCGTCACCTTGCGCGCCTGCGAGTCGATGAAATTCTTCAACACCTGCTGCGCATAAGGCAGAGTAATTTCTGCGCCGATCAAAGACGAATGCGCGACGAGGCGAATCAGCGCGCCTTCGAGCTCACGGACGTTCGAACGAATGTTCGAAGCAACGTAGAGTGCGACGTCAGTGGGCAGCGTGACTTTTTCCTGCTCGGCTTTTTTTTGCAGGATGGCCACTTTGGTTTCGAGATCGGGAGGTTGAATATCGGCAATCAGCCCCCACTCGAAGCGGCTGCGCAACCGGTCTTCGATTTCGGCCAACTCCTTCGGCGAACGATCGCTGGCGATGACGATCTGCTTCATCGATTCGTGCAACGCGTTGAAGGTGTGGAAGAATTCTTCCTGCGTGCGCTCCTTGCCGGTGAGGAACTGGATGTCGTCGATGAGAAGCACATCGACATTGCGGAACTTGTCGCGGAAGCTGGTCATCTTCTCATAGCGCAGCGAATTGATCATGTCGTTGGTGAACTTCTCGCTGGATACGTAGCAGATGGCGGTCTGCGGCTGGCGGCGCTTGATCTCGTGGCCGATGGCCTGCATGAGATGCGTCTTGCCCATGCCGACGCCGCCATACAAGAACAGCGGATTGTAGGCCTTGGAAGGACGTTCGGCGACAGCCTGACAGGCGGCATGGGCAAACTGATTTCCACTGCCGATGACGAAGGCGTCGAACGTGTACCGCGGATTCAGTTGCGCCGCGCCATCCCAATCGAATCGCGCTTGCGAAGGAGCGGCCGCGGCGGCGGACAATCCGCCGTCGTGACGAACGGTAGTTGCGGCGGGATCGTCTTCCGGCGTGACGAACTTCACGTCGTTGAAGCCCAGGCCGAGATTGTCGATGGCTTCCTGGATGAGATCAGCGTACTTGTCGCCGGCGTGGCGGAACTCGACGGTGGGAACGCGGACGAAGAGAATGCCTCCACTGGCATGACTGTAACGTGTGGGCTTCAGCCACGTGTCGTAGGAGTGGCGATTAATCTTTTTCTCGAGTGCGTCCAAAATGCGCGCCCAAGGATTCGGAGAAACGGTTGTGCTTGGAGCTGACATATATGAATTATTCACCGCGGCGCTCCGGCGGCTGGTCTGAGAGCACCTGTTCTAATACTGCCGATTTACGAAGTAGCTGGAACCGTTAATTTTACTGCGGAATGCGCCTGTTTTCGATTGCGCTGCTCTAAAAAATCAAAGACGAAGATTGAAAGCAGGACCAGTCCCGCATACTAGCACAAAATTTTTTGTTTTGTGGAAAACTTCTTGGCTGGAAATTTTCACGAAGCACTATTCATCGCGCGGATGACGCGCCCTGTCAAGTGGCGCGAAAGTAAATGCCGCACGAATGATGCAATCGGAGTCGAATGATCAGAAGATTCCGCGCTGCTGCTTCCAATCGAAAATAGAATTTTCAAGGCGTGATTCCCGGCATTGACCAGTTGCAGAGCGCATGCTACGCTCCGCTTAAACCGGCGCGTGGTGCGCTGCGGGCACGGCGGCACGCGTTGCGCTTCTCAACTAGTCCACATCTCTAGCCCCCTGTTCACCAAAAGGAGGTCGCGATGTCAGGTCTAAGATTCTCAAGTCCAGCCAAAGCAATTTCGATTGCGAGTATAGCGGGGTTGATACTTCTCTGCGCCG
>JASHQK010000047.1 GCA_030039195.1 Candidatus Sulfotelmatobacter sp. | reverse complement strand
TATCGGGAAACGACGGCACTGAGGTTGCAATGTGGCTGCAGCCCTTGAAAGGCAGGGCACGCAAGCTCCCACTGGGCGACATCAATCCCGCTTCGGGGTTCTCGGTCGATATGACGGTTGGCCCCAGGGGCGAGATCGTCTTCGCGGGCAGCAGGGAATCGCATCCTTCCGAGCTCTATTACAAAGCGTCTCCGAATGATGCGCCGAAGCGCCTGACGAGTTTCAACCAAGAGATCGCAGATTTGGAACTCGGAAAGCTCGAACGTTTCGAGTGGGAGGGTCCAGACGGCTTCCGCGAAGACGGCATCCTTGTTTACCCTCCGAATTTCAGCAACAACAAGAAATATCCGCTTGTACTTTTTGTTCACGGCGGACCCAACACGGCCTCAACTACCGCCTTCAGTATGTTGCCTCTCCTCATTGCTTCCCACGGCTATGTGGTCTTTGAGCCAAACTATCGCGGAAGCGACAATCTGGGGAATGCCTATGAGCGCGCCATTTTTAACGACGCGGGGGACGGTCCAGGCCGGGACGTAATGGCCGGAATCGAGGCGGTCAAAAAGCGCGGCTTTGTCGACGAGTCGAAGATTGCGGTTAGCGGCTGGTCCTACGGTGGCTACATGACGACCTGGCTGATCAGTCACTATCAGATCTGGAAAACGGCGGTGACCGGAGCTTCGGTGACCGATTGGAACGAGGATTATAACCTCTCCGATATCGGTTTACTTTTCCGTTATGGCTTTAAAGGATCTCCCTGGTTGGGTTACAGGGACGACTATATAGCGCAGTCGCCGATCGCGTCGGCAGCGCAAATTCGGACGCCGACGCTTATCTTCAGCGATACGGGAGACGCGCGGGTTCCCATCACGGAGTCCTACCAGCTTTATCACGCCTTAAAGGACAACGGGGTGCCAGTCAAATTCGTGGCATACCCGGTTCCAGGGCATTTCCCTGGAGACCCTGTGCGTTTACGGGATGTCTATCGCCGATGGCTGGATTGGCTGGATCAATACTTGAAATAGAGAGCATGGCGAGTAGCTAGGAGACCCGACCTAGTGCTAGTCATCGGCGCGGTTCGGCTGGTGGGTTCCAAAGCCAACAGCGTCTTCTCCAGCGTGGCGAGGGCACTGCAATCGCGGATTCCCGCGAGACTAAGCTGCCCTGCCGAATCGCTTCTCCAAAATCTCGGTTCGTCCAACCCGATCAAGTTGCTGACCAAGCACTTTTATCCTCTCGGCGCGATAGGAGAACTCGCTGAGTTCCGAAGGTGTCAGGCGCGATGGGTGCCCGAAGGTTTTGATCTGAGCGTCGATCAGTTCCCACACTTCATCTCTGACGGCACTGGCTGGGGTTGTCATCGTAGAAGACCTCTGGCGAAAGTTTAGCCGAGTTGGGTTCCTTCGGCACCAGTATCGGCACCATTTCTGTGGAAAAGGTGGGCGCTCGCTACATCCTGCCGCCGGTACTTTTCTTACGCCATTCGGACTCACCCTAACGAACGTACAACCAACAGGCAAAAGCGGCCAGAGGGTCGCAAGTGCTGACAGCTTTTGGCACGCTCTTCCTTATAAGTGAGTTGATTGTCGCCTGCTGCTGGCGAGGCTCAGCGGTGAAACAAACCGCAAAAGCTGGCGTGCTCTATTTCATGCTCGTTTTCTCCGCAGGCTTTGTTCTGGGCACGATCCGCACACCGCATGTCGTCTTCAAGGCGCAGAGCGTGTGCCTCGACACTCCCAGTTCCAGCGCCACATCCTCGACCGCTCGCCCGCGCCTCGACTTGCTTCAGCCCTCCGATCATCTGCGCTTCGGTGTACCGTCTCTTCGACATACCTTCCTGCCCTCTCTTTCCCAAGAATCATAGTCAGCTTCGTTCGGAAGCAGGGGATCACGTACAACACGTCATACGAATAAGCTGATTTCTTGTGCTTCACGTCACAGCATCGCGATGGAGACCTCAATATGCTTGGGCAGTCTGAGCAGGGCGGATTCAGAAAGCGTCTATGGCAACCGTTGCGCAATAGCTCGCTGGAAGGAGTTGAACATCATGGAGGGAAACGGACGGAAGATTGTCGTCGTGGGTGCAGGCATTGCCGGATTGTGCGTGGCTGTGTATGGGCTGAAGTGCGGCTACGAGGTTGAAGTCCTGGAAATGCACGACATGGCCGGGGGCCTGGCGATGAGCTGGAAGCGCGGCGCTTACCGCTTCGAGACATGCCTGCACTGGCTTATGGGGTCGAAGCCGGGCGGAGACTTTCACGAGCAGTGGCAAGAGGTCTGCGACATCGACAAGCTGACGTTCGTGAACCTGGACGAGTTTGTACGACTGGAAACGGATGGGGACACACTGAGGCTATACACAAACGTCGAACGGCTGGAAGCGGAGCTGTTGCGCAGGGCTCCGGAGAATGCGTCGGCGATTCTAGAATTCACCGGCGCAGTGCGAGCGCTGGGAAATTTCCGAATGCTCGATCCGGCAGGAGGGCTGAAGGAAAACTGGCTGAACATGCTGCGCGACATTCCCGTGCTTCCGCTGATGGGAAAACTGTCAAAGATCAGCGGTGCGGAGTATGGCAAGCGGTTCCAGGATCCTCTGCTGAGGCGGTTTTTCACGAGCGGGGACATCGGGAAGTTGACGGCGATGGCGATGGTGTTTTCGCTGGGGTGGATGAATGCGGGAAACGCTGGGTATTGCATTGGCGGAGCCCAGTCGTTGATCCGGTTGATAGAGGACAAAATCGCGAGTCTGGGCGGCAAGATACGGTTCAACGCGCGTGTCGAGCGCGTGCTGGTGGAGAACGATACGGCTGTGGGCGTAGAACTCGAGGGCGGCGAGCGGGTGATGGCGGATTGGGTGATCTCGGCAGCCGACGGGCACACAACGATTTTCGAGATGCTCGGCGGCAAGTACGTCGATGAGGAGACGCGGAAGAGATATGACGAGCGGGAGCTGTTTGCTTCGTATTTGCAGGTGTCGCTGGGCGTGGCGAAGGATCTGAGCGACGAACCCGCGATGCTCTCACGGATTCTGGCGGCGCCGCTGATGGTGGATCCTGGCACGGAGCTCGACAGTGTGACCTTCCGCATTTTTCATTACGATCCGACGTTCGCTCCACCGGGCAAGACCGCGGTAACGAGCACTCTGCCGACACGTAATTTCGGCTACTGGAGCGATCTGCGGAAGATGAATCCGGGCGGCTACCACAGGGAAAAGCAGCGCGTGGCTGAGGCGGTGATCGACGTGCTGGAGAACCGCATCCCAGGAATTCGTGATGCCATTGAGGTGGTGGATGTGTCGACGCCAGCGACGGTTCACCGCTACACCGGCAACTGGAAGGGAACGATGGAGGGGTGGCTGGTGGAACCAGGCGACGGTTTCAAGCCGCTGAGGAACACGCTGCCCGGACTGGAGCGATTCGTGATGGCAGGGCAATGGGTGATGCCGGGAGGGGGGTTGCCTTCGGGGCCCATGACGGCGAAGCCGGCAGTGAAATGGATCTGCAAGCAAGATCACGTGTCCTTCGACCTTCACACCGAGCGAGAGGCGGAAACTGCTGCAGTGTAATGCCGAGGAGACGGTCCCTTGGTGGAGACGACTGACACATACGCGAGAGTAGGCGTTTTGGATATCACGAAGCCACTTTGTAACACGAATTTGTAACACGAATAGCAGGCTTCTTCATCGAAGCTTCGCTTTCTTCCTCTTTCTGATGGGAATGATTTGATCGGCTTTCGTGGGGAACAGTGATAGAGAAGCGCGCTCGCGATCGTGCAAGGTGCTGTAATCCTGCTCACTGACCCATCGGACGCACTTATGCTACCGTTCGCAGTCTGATTCGCCAGCGATGCTATTTGCCGTTTCGAAAAAACCGAAGCTAGTCCGGTTGTTCGCAAGCGCGTTATGGAAGCTGATAATGCCAGAATCCTCGTGATCGGAGCTGGGGTGAACGGCTCGGTCATCGCCGCCCGCCTGTTCGAGCGCGGCGTAGATGTCACTGTGCTGGCACGCGGCAAGCGGCTCACCGAGGTTGAGACGAACGGGATCGTTATCGAGAACCCGTTCAGCCAGAAGCGAAGAGTCGCCAAGGTCCGGGCCATCGGCGAACTGGCGCCGGACGACCGCTATGATTACATCCTCGTCGTCGTTCGGCGCAACCAAGTTGCCGAATTGCTGCCCACGCTGGCCGCCAACTTCTCGCCCAACGTTGTCTTCATGAATAACAATCTCGAGGGTCCGGCGGAGATCGTTGCAGCCTTGGGCCCGCAGCGGCCGATGCTCGGCTTTGTCTTTGCCGGGGGCAAGCGCGATAGGGATATCATCCGTGCGATCGGCCCGTTCGATCGTTCGTTGATGCGGACGCCATTCGGCGAAATCGACGGAACCATGACTCCGCGGCTGAAAAGGCTGGTCGAGCTGCTCAATCGCGCCGGTCTCAGGTCCCAGGTTTCGACTAACATCGTCGATTACCTCGCCACACATGCCGCCGGTGTGGCAGCGATAACGCCGCTGGCGGTGAAGTACCGGAACGACCTCAAGGCGGCGGCCCGTTCGCCGGTCGACCTGAAGCTCACCGCGGCGGCCATGCGCGAGACCATTCCGGTGCTGAAGGCGCTGGGGCACAAGATCGTACCCGCCGCTCACCAGATTCTCGCAGTCATGCCCGTGTTCCTGCTGGCATGGGTACTTCGACTGCTTTGCAACTCTAAGTTTGGCGAAGTCGGTGCTGCCTGGCACGCGCAGCAAGCGCCGGACGAACTGCTGGCGCTGACCGACGACCTCCGCGCGGCGGTGATCCGCTCCGGCGTTGCGGCACCAGCCATCAGACGAGTGTTAGACATGACACCGCGTTAGCTTCTTGGAGCCCGATAAGCAATCAATAGTGAGGCACGCTTGGTGTTCCCGCCAAATGATATGGCACAAACACAGGAATGTCCGGTGTCCTTGTTCGAGACGTAGTCGTTGGCGGCGAAGGGGTCTCTTAGATTAAGTACGCGTAAAGCATTTCAAATCGCAGCGAGGGCAGGCCGCCAAGAACAGGAGCTGAACTGCTGTATTTGAGAATCAAGAATCCGCCCTCATCCGCCACAGCACGGATCCACCTATCCCGAAGCTCTATTGCGGTGCGATGATTGACGGCGCAATTGCCTTGCCTTTGCGGATCATGAGGATGCCGACAGTGATCATCCAGACAGCGAGCGGGAAACCGGATGCAAAGGCTTCGGGGCCCAGGCCAGCGGGATTGTAGAAGCCGAGGATATCGATGTGGCGAACAAACATGGACGGGACAAAGGCCAGACAAGCAAGCCCACAAACGTAGCCGACCACGCCGGACCACTTCGGGAGAGCGTTGCCGGCCATGGTCGCGTAGCTCGACACGGCCATGAGAAAAGCCATCAGGAACAGGGCAACTGAGCCGTACATGAGAAACGAGCTCTCCATCAGGGCTCGAATAATGGTGGGGTCGCCGGGGACGGTCAAGGCGTCGATGACTTGGGCGGCCTGTAGCGAGTCAGCAACCAGAGTGAGAGTCACATAGACCAGGCCAGTGCCGAAGAAGAGGGTGCCGAGCCACTCCCGCTCCGCGGCCGCTTGGCGGATCAGGTGGCGCAAGCCGGCGCTGAAGATCATGAACAACCCGAGAATGAACAGGTCGAGCAGGACGCAGGTCATGATATTGGTTCCATTCCGGAAGGCGTACTCGGGGAACTTATAAGACTCTGCCATCGAGGAGAACTTGACTGAGCGCACGAAATAGAAAGGGAATTCGATGAAGAATGTGGCGACAGCTGCCAGGGCGCATACGCCGCTCCAGCGGAAAATCTTCGAATCGTTCATCAGGTTCTCCTCTTCATTGCGTAATGCGCTGGTCTGTGAAGGCTGATTAATGATGTTGTGTTTGGATCTCACATGCTTATCGGCGCCGTCTGCAACGAACTCTTGTGAGCGGGGCGACCCATAGCGTAGTACCAGGTTGCGGGATTCGTCTGTGCGCAAAGTCACCTCTCGCTGTTGAACAAAAGCAAGGGCATAAACACAGGCCCGGCTGAACTGCAGGAGTTCCGATATCTGCCGCTGAATCTCCGGTTGGTAATCAGGTCCTGAGATCAAGAAAGAGAAGGTGACTGCCAGGTCCCCAATCGATCCGTCCCGCCATCCGCGCGCCTGAGCAAGTCCTTACTGCTATATAGACAAAGACGACTCACTCTACAGCACTTTGAATTAGGGAATCGGCCCTAGTCCTTAAAGGCCGAGGTAAATTCGGAAGGGACAGGGTTCACGATCAAAATCGTCAGGCTACTCGAAATAATGAAGCGTTGAAAACACGGACAAGTTCCCCACAAGCTCGAAAAAACACTCAATCGCCACAGATGACGCTTAATTTGATTCCGTGGCTTCCTTTACGATCCGAGCGGCAGATGGCCTGAAATCCTCGCGGGGTTTCTTGGCGTTGGTCCTCTTGGCGATATTCTCCAGCAACTTTTGAACTTTTCTCTCTTCGTGTTGGATCGGCTTTTTGGAATCGGACATGATAGCTGCATTCATACAATAGCTTCCCACAATTCGGCTATCCCGGTGGAAATCCGAACTGCACCACTCGAAAACCCCTCTCCCCGATTGATCGGGGAGAGGGCTGTTGCAGTAAGAGCGTATTTCTAGTCGCCGTCGTCGTCAGCCTTGGCGGGTGCCGATGTGTTGAAGTCGCTCGGCCAGCGCACTGCCTTCTCGCCGGGGAAGGGGACCTTGTACCCAGTGGCATCGTACCAGTCGTAGTGGCGGACGATGTCCGGGTCTTCGGAGTCCGGCTTCTGATACTTGCCGGCGAAGATCTCCGCCTTCCTCTGCTGCCACGCAGCCTGCAGAGCCCTGGCCGCAGGGCTAGACGGCACAGCGCTAGCCGCAGCGGGGACGTTGAGGCCCGCCGGGGCCATATATCCGGAAACGCCGTAATACAGCGGCACCCCATTCGCCACGTGCGTCCAGGGCAGGAAGTTCGCGGCAGGCGGGTTGTCGATGAAGAACGTCCTCATGGGCGAGGCCACGAGGTCGTTCTGGTTCATTGGCGTCAGACCGAGAATCTGCTCGATCGTGCGCGTCATGTTGACCTGCGTATAGAAGGTGCTGTCTTCGACGACGACTCCAGGCCCAGCGTCTGCTGGGTTCACCTGCTTGACGTAGGGGCTGATGACATAGCCCGGGCTGCGGTGACCGTCCACGTGGTCGACGCCGGTCTGCGCGTCGTCCTCCTCGACGAAGATTGCCGAAGAGGGCCAAATTGCGCTGTGGCTGATGGCGTCGACAAACCGGCCGAGGGCCAGATCGTTATCCGCCTGCATAGCTGCCGCGTTGGGCGGCCCGCCGGTGTGGTCGGAACTGATCCACATGAATTCCAGCTGAGGAACGGTACCGTTCGCCACATCTTTGTTGAAGTCCTGCTGCCAGACGTCGAACCGGTACTGATCGGGGATGCCCAGATCAAATTGCGGGTAGTTTTGGACCGTGTACTTCATCACGTTCGGGAGCGGGGAGTACGAGCCGATCGTGTTGTAGTATTGGAGCTGCGGCTCCAAGCCATTTTCGTAAAGCAGCGTGTCGTTGTAGAACTGGGTCCAGCTTGGCTCGCAACTATTCGTAATGATCGACGGAGTGCAACCCGGCGGGTTGAAGGTATTCTCCTCAACATACTCGCCGTAGATCTTCATCTTGAGGCCGGCTTTAGCCGCCACATCCCACAGATGACCGTTCTTCTGATAAGCAAGCGCATCGCCGCCGTTGGAAGGATAGTCGCGGAGCCAGTCCGGTGACTGGATGTCGTCGGAGTAAGGCGCCATGGCCTGCGTGATCCAGTTGTGACCGTCGGCCGACTGGCGGCTCGGGTCGTAGAAGTTGTCCAGAAGCGGGAAGCGCTGCACCAGCGCGTGCGCGTTTGGCGATACCGCAGGATATGGGGTGTAGGTCGAGTTGATGCCGAATACTGCCAACGAGGGATCGCCGTTGCCGCCGACGACGTCGCCCAGCATCTGATCATAGGTGCGGTTTTCACGGATGACCACGAAGACGTGCTTGATCTTCGAGGGATCGCCGATTCTGTTAGGAATGGCGACCGGCCGCGCAAACCGGTTTCCACCGGAGGCACTAAAGATATTCTCCACGAGATCCCAGTGGTTGTTCAGGACCACCTGTTGCGTCATCGCCGCCAGGGTCGGGAAGTTCGGGATGGGGACGATACTGACGGTGCCAAGGTCCTGGTGGGTGTTGAAGTCGTACACGCCGAATTCCTTGGCATACGAATTTTCGTACGTTTTCGTCGGAGGCTCCGCCACACCGAAGCCCGAGGTACCGATGCCCTTGTCATTGGCAACGACCAGCGCACCGTCCGCCGCGTCCAGCACAACCGACGACGGCGCATAGCCGACTGGGATCAGGCCCACAACCAGCCCAAAGTTGAGGTCGACCACGGCAACCGCGTTGGCATTGTAGAGCGCAACATAAGCGGTGTTGTGCGCGGCGTCGACGGCGATCGAGTTCGGCCCGACGCCTAAGCCGGGCAGTCCAAGGTCGATCTTCCATATTTCCCGGTTAACGGTCGTATCGACCACCGAAATGCTGTCGTCATACGCATTGGCGACTAACAGCTTCTTGCCCCAGAACGCCATCCCTGTCGGGTGCAGACCGACGTTGATGCTGCCGGTGACTGCAAACGTGGGGGACAAGCTGACCACGGAAACCGTGCCCGTGGCAGTGGAGCCGGTCGGATAGCTCGCTACGACCGGGGTACCGTTGGAGTATCCTTGAAAGTCGTTCGCGGTAGCAATCCGGCCGCCCTCGTTGGAAACGTAGGCGGTGGTGCCATCTGGCGAGATCACGACACTGTGCGGTACGTTGCCGACGCGGACCTCCGGACCCTCGACCGGCGTCCCTGTCAGGTTGATCTTGGTCAGGGTATCGTTGTTGTCGAGCACGGCGTAAGCGGTCGTGGCATCTGCCGAGATCGCGATGCCCACGGGATAGGATGTGAATGTGCTATCTGAGACAATCGAGACGGTCTGACCGCACGGGATATCAATGCTGCCCGTGGTACCCCCGGGACTGTTCGGGAAGCAAGTGACATGGGTCAGATAGTTTTGACTATTGATGTCGATCGGAACGCTCACCTGCACGGGGTAGGGGTTTGCGCCCCCGGTTGAGGTGATCAAGCCGGAACCCGGATCGACGTTGGCGATGGTAACGTAAGCGTTGCCGGACTTGTAAGCGCTGTTATAGCCGTCTTGGCTGAACAGCAAGTGCAAACCGTCTGACGTATAGGCAATGCCGTTCTGGCTGCCGTCTGAATCATAGCTGGTCCCACCCTTTGAGTTCAGATATGGCGCGGTAAAAGTCTGCAGAACAGCGCCCGTCTGAGTGTCGAAGATGGTGATCGGTTGTGGAGCACCCATTTGAAGAACAGCGGCGGTGTGCGTGCTGGTATTCGGGTTTAGCGCGATGGCCTTGGCGCGGGTTGTGGTGCCGAGATAAACCTGCGTGCCGGCCGGAGTGAGGATTGTGCCATCACTGACGACCCATGGGTTCGACAGCGGTGCCGTAAAGGTTGGGCCAGTGGTTGCACTCGTGTTTTCGCCGGGTGTGTAGGTCGGAAACGGGTTGGACTGAGCGAGCGCCGGAATGCTCAGCCCCGCCGCCAGCAGACCGACGAGCAAGGGCTTCAATCGGGACTTGTTTCGAGAGTTACTTCGGGCCATACCGTTCTCCTCCTTGGAGTTTTTTCACCACGCCAACGGGATCGACCGCGCGACATCGGGGCACAAAGTACCTCCAGCGCCCCTGCACATCGTAGGTCGACCATCCTAAGAACCACGTGTTACGCAGTGATGACCCGAATGTGAAATTTCCGTGACATGAACTGACGAGTTTTCCTCGGGAAGCTCTAATCCGAGCCTTTGGGACGCGTTCTGGGTGAGTTGATTTTGACCTAGCCTCTTTGCCATGGATTATCGTGAACGAGGATAATTTCCAGATGGCGTTTCAACTACCCTCCTCTGCACTCCGGGCGCTCATTCTCTGCGGCGTCATCTCTGCGGCGAGCAGTTTCGGACAAGTTGACAGATCAAAATTGTTCGACAAAGAAGACGCGTACATTCGCGCGGAAGTCGCGAGCCACTTCTTTCGGGGAGCGGTTCTGGTTGGGATCGACGGGAAAATTGCCTTCGAGAAGGCATACGGGTCGGGCGATGAGGAGTGGGGCACAAATAACACCGTCCATACCAAGTTCAGGATCGCTTCCCTCGGCAAGCAGTTCACGGGTGCCTGCATTTTGCTTCTGCAAGAACGCGGTCTTTTGAACGTGCACGACCCGATCTCACGATACCTGTCCGGTCTGCCGCAGGCATGGCAGGCGATCACCATCCATCATCTGCTTACGCATACATCCGGAATCCCGAATTACACCAGCAGTCCTGAAATCGCGAGAATCAACCGCACCGGAGCGACTCCGCAACAGATGATTGAGCTTGTCGCCGACAAACCGTTGGACTTTACACCCGGCACGAAGTGGAACTACTCCAACACGGGCTACATCCTGCTGGGTATGATCATTGAGAAGATCTCGGGGCTGTCCTACTACGAGTTCGTGAAAAAGAACATCCTTGACCCACTCGGCATGATGAATTCGGGGTACGATCGAGCAACAGACATCATCAAAGAGCGAGCTTCCGGTTACCAAATCATTGATGGCCACGTTGCGAATGCCGACTTCATCGACATGAGCGTTCCCTTCGCAGCAGGCGATATCTATTCAACCGTGGAAGATATGTATCGCTGGAACGAAGCGCTCGCGGAGGACGGGAGACTGCTATCGGCTGAGTCGCGGAAACAGATGTTCACCGAATATCCTGAGGCCACACACGAAGGACAGCACTACGGCTACGGAGTCGTGATTTCGCGGCTCAAGTTTGGAAGGCTCCTCTACTACCACGGAGGAGGCATTAGCGGCTTCGCGAGTAGCCTCCAACGCTACCCGAACGATCGAGTTTCCATCGTGATCCTATCAAATCTAGAAACGTATCAACCTTGGGAACTTGGCGACCGCATCGCCTCCGACCTATTCGGCCAGCCTCTTCCAACTCGTCATTAGAATCGCCAGGGCATGCCGATGTCCGCGCGAGATCGTTGACCTGACATTCTTGTCGCAGCGCCGCGTCCTCTCGCGAACCTGCTCTGCCTCCGTCCGATCACAGTCGAGCGATATCCACTTCAGGTTCCGAACCGTGATCCACCAGCGCCCGTAGTGGCCCCAGCCACGGTTCATACCGTCGCCAGCGCGCCACGGACGTGCGGTAGATCGCCTGCCGCGCCTGCCACTTGCTGGGAGTCCTGACAGCCCGCCGATTCGATTCCGGGCGCAGGCACGCATCATCCCACGCCAGACCACAGGCCGCGATCATCCGCCGGATCACTGGTTCGGGCGCATGGGTCAGATCCTCGTAATCGACTTCGAGAAAGCGATCCTCCGGCAGCACGCTCCGCCAGTGGTTCATCAGCCGCTCATAACTGCGGAAATACGCGACCAGTTCCGAGCCTCCCGTCGGAAACGCGAGGCTGGGATGGAAATGAGTTTGGTGAATCGACAGTGCCGTGTCGATGGCCGCGCGCTGGCAATGGACGATGGTTGCGCGCGGAAACGCCACGTGGATCAGCCCCGCCCAGAGAAAGTTAAACGGCATCTTGTCAGTCACTCGCGCCGCTTTCGGCGCGACCGTGCGCAGCAAGGCGAGATAGTCTGCAGCCACTTTCGCCAAAAACTCAGAGGCGATGAACGCCTTCTCGTTCGCATCCGCGCTGGAGCCGTGCCATGCCGTGCCGCGCTGATTCCAGAAATGCAACTCGCTGCCGGCCCCGACCTCGGGATGCATGGAGATGATCTGCTCGACGAGAGTTGTGCCGGATCGTGGCATGCCAATGATCAATATCGGCGTCATCTCCAAGCTGCCGAGTTCGCGCGTCCGCGCGATCCACTCGGGCGTGCAGCGGGCAATCAGGCGATCGATCTCGAGCGAGAACGCAGCCGAGTCGAATGACACGGATTCCCGGCGCACGGTATCTGCGGCATCGAAATGCCGCATGGCCAAGGCGTAATCGCCGAGATCCTCTGCCGCCTTGCCGATCGCGAGGTGAACTCGCAAGCGTTGCGCCGCTTCCAATCCCGGCGTCGCCAGCGCGCCTTGCATCTGTTGCAGCAGATCGTCGTCGTCGCCTGTGACGGGACGACACCGGACCAGATCGTAATAGCTCCCCGCCAGCGGGGGTGCGAGCGCGATCGCGCGTTCGAAGCAGGCGCGGGCCTCGTCGAACCGCCCGAACTCAGAGAGCAGATTGCCCAGTACGTCATACGCCATGGCGTTCGTCGGATCGGCCACCAACGTCTCTCGCAGCACCTGCTCGGCTTCCTGATTGCGATCTTCGGTCAGCAGCGCCCGCGCCCTGCCAAGACGGCCGAAGCCCGATCGCCCTCCGGTAGCCGCAGCGTGGCGGAAGCAGCCGATCGCCTGGTTTCGATATCCCAATATGTAAAACAATGCGCCGGTTCGGAACCACGCCTCGGTCAGGGACGGGTCCAGCTTAGTGGCGCGGTCGTACGCGGCGATTGCTCCGCCGATATTGCCCAGTTTTTCCAAGGCGATTCCCAGTCGGAAATGGGCATCGGCGTAGCGCGGGTTGCTGGCGACGGCTCGCTGCAATGCTGCGATAGCATCCGGTACGCGACCGACCTCGAGGCAGGCGAGGCCGAGATCGTGCTGGATCGCGGCGTTGGCTGGCTGCAACAGCGCTGCATCGCGCAATGGAGCGATCGCATCGGCTGGTCGCCCAGCCCTGAGAAACTCAGTGGCTAACGCAAGCAGAGGCGCCAATTGCTGCGGCGCGACTGGGGTTGGAGACTGAGACATAACACGAACCTGATGGCAGCTAGAACGTAAATCTAACGGAAAACTGCAGGACTCTTGGCAGGCCGTTCGGACTGATTTCCTGCAGCGTGCCGAAGTTGCCCGGACCGGTGTTCGGCACGAGATAGCAGGTCTGATTGAGCGACATGCCATCTCCGCAAGTGCCGCCGTACGGGTTGTATTGCAGCTGGTTGACGCCGTCGCCGTTCTGCACGTAGTAGTTCGGATGATTGAAAAGATTGAACGCTTGCGCCTGAAATTCAAGCTCCTTCTCTTCACCCAGCGAGAAGCTGCGGCCGACCCCAAAGTCGATGCGCTCGAGCCACGGACCATAGAACGAATTCAGCCCGATCCCCGGCGATGGACCGGCTCCGTTAATCCCGCCCGCCGTGTTCGCCGTGTCTTCGTTGAACGCGGTATCGTTCAGGTTATCGTTTCCGGCGAGCACACCGTTCGACAAGACGCCGCAACTCGGAGACTGCGTCAGATCCACATTATTCGTAGGAATGAGAAAATTGTTGCCTTGCGTGGTCGTGCACGCGGGACTCAACAGGCCAGCGTAAGGACGTCCAGCAGAAAATTCCATCACCGTGCTCAGCCTCCAGTTGGAGAGCAGCGCGCGACTTGTGGAAGAACTGGTGAGTTGATCGAAATGCGGATCGTAAATGGCTGCAAGCGTGACACGATGACGTTGATCAAGCAGCGAAGGCGCATGCGTGTTGCTGAAGTCGAATTGATTGTTGAAGTCCATGCCGTCGCGCATCATGCTTTTTGCGAACGTATAGGAAAACTGGAGTGAAAGCCCCTTCGACATTCGACGCTGCAGCTGCACGAACAATGAGTTGTAATAATTCTGCCCGGGACTGATGAGTTCGTTAATCTGACCGAGATTCGGATTGATGTAGCCCTCGGCGAGCAGACCATTATCCATGTTTGGCAAAGCGTAAGTTGGTCCGGTGCAGGGTAAGGTGGTTACGTTTGCCGGGCAGACGATGTAAGTGGTCGTGCCTTCGAGTGGCGTAAGGTTCATATCGTAAGCGCTGCCAGCGAGGATGTGCACGCCGTGGTTCCACATGGTGCCGACAGCGAGCGTGGTGTTCTCAGCGATTTCCTGCTCGATCTGCAAACTGGACTGCAGAATGTACGGCACGCGGAAATGCGGAGAGACGAGGGAAATATCAGGTGCCTGTAGCGGCGAAGAATTCTCCGAGAGAACACTCGGGAACGTCGGCACTTGTTGATTCGGCGGCACACTGGTGGGACTGATGCTCAGCGAATACTGTTGTGAGGTGAGTCCATTCGAAATCACGGCGTTGCGGTAATTCAGGCCGTTCATGTTGGTGTAAAACATACCGAATCCGCCGCGCACGACGGTTTTTTCGCGAGGTTGCCAGGCAAAACCGAGACGCGGAGCGAGACGCTGATATTGGTTTGGATATTGGCCAGTTAGCGGGAACGCGGGATTTTCCTGCGGCTGAGGATAGACCTGAAAATCTTCGCGCAAGCCCAGCTCCAACGTCAGATGCGGGAGCGCACGATAAGTATCTTGCGCGTAGAAGCCGTAATAGGGAACGGCAAAACCAAAGGTGGGATTCCCGAAAGCCTGGCTGAAAAGGCTGTACTCGCCCAGCGCCAGCGATTCCAAATTCGAAAACTCGTACAAACCTAGCGGCGAGCCGAAATCGATAGCTTCGTTCGGATCGGCTCCGCCATCGTCGGTGTCCGCGTCCCAGGTACGGTTGAAATCGAAACCGATTTGCAATGTGTGCTTGCCAATGACGAAGTCAACGCGGTCAGCCAGTGAGTATTGCCTCTCAAAGACTCTTCCCACAGAAAACGCATTGTTTCCCAGGATGAACGCAGCAGGACTGTCTAGGGCGATGGTCGGAGTGTTTGCAGCCAGCCCGGTCGGCGTTGCAATTTCGTTATCTTGCGAAGTGCCGGCATGAAACTCGTTCAGCACTCTGGAGTTGAATGTGTGTGTCCATCCAAAGGTGGTCTGGTAGGTACGGACATAAGCATTGGCCAGCGATTGCGTCCCGTAGTTACCGACCGTCGGGTCAAGGATGACGCCGCCAGGAGAATCGAAGCGGTTGAGATTCAAGGTGAGGAACAAGCTGTCGCGTTTGGTGGCCTGATAATCCAGTCGGGGCGTAATCACCCAGTCGTTAGCCTTTCTGGATTTGGTTCCGAGGTTGGAGTTCAGCGCGTTAATGGTATTGGAGATCTGCTGGAGGTATATCTGGTAATACGGATCGCCCGGGAGCTGCGGTTGGGTGTCGAGATTCGGCACTGGCAATGGTCCGTTGGGCGGAGGCAGGGCTGGCGCCGTCGTTACCGAGGGCGGGAAAAAATTGGCGAGCACAAAAGCGCCCAGGCTCGAAGGGTTCGTCGCCAGAGCCTGGTTGATGACGGAAACCGGAAAATTCCGCAATTGCTGCTCGTAGTCGACAAAGTACCAGAGCTTGTTGTGAGCAATGGGTCCGCCCAGGTTTCCTCCGAACTGCTGCAGAGAATCGTTTGGCTTAGGGTTGCCAGCCAATTCATCCAGTTGGTCGTTAGCGCCGAACACCGAGTTGCGGTTGTAATAGAAAGCGCTGCCATGAAGGGAGTTGCTCCCGGTACGCGTCACGGAGTTCACGAAGCCGGCTCCGCCGCCGTAAATGGCCGAATAGGGGCTGACCGAAACTTGAAACTCCTGTATCGAATCTTCTCCAAACAAGTACGGGATGCGATTTCGGCCGATGATATCGGAGAAGTAGTTGTTGGTGGCGTTGCTACCATCAACGGTGAAATAGGTGGACCCGTTTCCGTT
>JASHQK010000522.1 GCA_030039195.1 Candidatus Sulfotelmatobacter sp. | reverse complement strand
CCAGAGCATTGCGAATATTCCCGGCATCCTTCGAAGTCTGCGACCTGCTCCGGTCAGCAATGTACCAGTTGCGCCGTGCGCTGTGAAACTTGTCTCGCTTTGCTCAGATATACTGGACGGCCCGGCAGGTCGCAAGTTTTTGCAGGGATGTTTTTCCGGTGGCCGATGTGTGAGGTGATCACAGGCACAGTCGCCGGGAGCGCATGAACTCAGGCGAAGCTTCCTGCAGCCCAGCTTTTCAGGAACCTTCCAGCTATTTTTTGCGTACCAACTTTTGCGTAACAAAGGCTGAAGAACGTTTTTCCACACGCCCGGGTTCCACCTGTGGCGGCGCACCACTGAATTTGTCTGGAGAAGTGGTCTCAACTATCGGAGATAAGTACATGCCTTTTGCATGCAGAATCAAGAAGTTTAGACTCTTAGCAGCTCTGTTCCTGGCGGCAGCGATCCTATTTGCGGTTCTTCCGGGCGTCGCGCAAACGTCTTCTGCGGTTAACACTCCGGAAGCACCATCGGCACAGACGCGGCCCGTGCCAGAGTTGAACTACGCCAAGCCGGTCGGCTATTTCCCCAATCCGATTGGTCCGTATACGCCGCGGAATCTGCCGCCTCCGAATCTCGCCAACACGCCGCGCATCGACGGCCTTTTGCATGAGGGCAAGCTTTATTTATCGATTGACGACGCCATTGCTCTGGCACTCGAAAATAATCTCGATATCGCGATTCAGCGCTATAACCTGAATATTGCCGACACGGACGTGTTGCGCGCCAATTCAGGCGCGACAATCCTAGGCGTAAACGCCGGTGTGGTCCAGAACACCCCGGGCGGCGGCGTGGGCGGCATCGGCGCGACCGCCGGACTCTCCACCGGCGGCACCAGCATCGGGGCTGGAGGCATCGGCGCCGGTACGAACGGGCTCGTCAGTTCGACTCTCGGCTCCGGACCGCAGATCGTCAGCTTCGATCCAATCCTGACAGGTACCATTCAGGCCGACCACCTGACCCAGACAGCGATCAGCATCTTCCAAGGCGTGCCTCCAAGCTCCCACCTTGATCAGAACACCGGGACGTTCAATTTCGGCTACACCCAGGGATTTCAGTGGGGCATGAACCTCAATGTCGCCTTCAACAATACACGCCAGACCACGAACAGCTTCTTTACTGCAACCAGTCCACTACTGCAGTCCAGTTTCAAGGCCACAATTACACAACCCATTCTGCAGGGGCTGGGCTTCCCCGCAAATACGAGATTCATTCACATCGCGAAAAACAATCGTGAACTTACGGATGTCGCATTTCGACTGCAGGTAATCACTACGGTTGATCAGATTCAGAACTTATATTGGGATCTGGTATATGCGTACGAAAACGCGCGCGTCCAGAACGAATCGCTGGCCTTTGCCCAAAAGACACTTTCCGATACGAAGAAGCAGGTCGAAATCGGCAGCCTTGCTCCCATTGAAGTCGTACGGGCGCAGAGCACGGTCGCGCAGGATCAACAGTTAGTGACCCAGGCGCAAACCAATCTGCAGCTCGAGCAATTGCTGATGAAAAATGCGATCACGCGCGTTCTGCGAGATCCAGTGCTGGCGGCGGCTGAAGTCATTCCCACTTCTACGATCTCAATCCCGAGCGAGGAACCTGTGGTTCCTACCGAAGACCTGATTAACGATGCGTTCCAACATCGAGCCGAACTGGTCGAGTCCCGAATCGATCTGAACAGCCGTGAGTACAGCAATAAGGCTGTGAAGAGCGCACTGCTGCCAACGTTGAATGCATTTGCCTACTACGGTGGCGCAGGCATCGGAGGCAGTCAGAATCCGCAAAACGTCTGCACAACAATCCCTCCGACAGGGCTTCAGGCCATCTTCGGTTGCGCATCGCCATCGAACCCTATACAACCAATTTTTCCGACCACCCCGATCGGGGACACCCTGCACCAGTTAGTGAGCTCCGAGAACCCGGATAAGGGTGTCGGCTTGACGCTGAACATTCCCATCCGCAACCGCGCCGCGCAATCGTTGCAGGTGCGCTCCGCACTGGAACTCCGCCAAGCCGAAATGCGGCTGCAGCAGATCGAGAATCAGGTCGGAATTGAGGTCCGCAACGCGCAGTATGCCGTGCAGCAGAATCGCGCCAGCGTGGATTCTGCTCGCGCGGCCGTCGAACTGGCGAAGCAATCGCTCGATGCGGAGGAGAAGAAATATCAGTTTGGGACCTCGACAGCTACGCTGGTTCTGCAATATCAGAGCCAGTTGGCGACGGCGGAGTCCACGCTGGTGAATGCGACCGTCGCTTACGAAAAGTCGCGCATCGAACTCGGCCGCGCCACCGGCACGCTGCTCGACAAAGACGGCGTCAGCATCGATCAGGCCGCGACCGGCCACGTCACGCACATGCCCAATGTTCCATACGTGGAACCGAGAAAGGAACTGCCGTCGGTGGCGATCCCGCCCCCGCAGCAATAGACGCGGATGAACCACCCGAGGTCATCCTGAGCGAAGCCATTTCTGCCGGCGAAACGAAGGATCTCCCGTCAAACGAATATATAGGGAGATCCCTCGCCCCGCTCGTGACGCGCGGGGCTTCGGGATGACCACCCTTTAGGCGCGAGCCGGAAGTCTCCGTGGGAAGGTACTCAGTCCGCTCGGTCGATCTGCGCCTTCTGCAGCTTGTCGGAGTAATCCACGTACACCGACTTCCATTCCGTGAAGAACTCGATTGCTCCGATGCCGCCCTCGCGATGTCCATTGCCGGTGGCTTTTG
>JASHQK010000521.1 GCA_030039195.1 Candidatus Sulfotelmatobacter sp. | reverse complement strand
TTGATTTTCGTTCTCGACAACTACGATTCGTTCACTTACAACCTGGTTCAGTACATCGGGGAACTGGGCGTGGAAGTCGAGGTGCGCCGTAACGATCAGGTGACGGTCGGCGAAATCGAAGCGATGCGTCCGGAACGCATCGTGATCTCGCCTGGACCGTGCACGCCGCACGAAGCCGGCATCAGCATCGAGTTGATTCGTTACTTTTCAGGGAAAGTTCCGATTCTCGGCGTTTGCCTTGGACATCAGGCCATCGGCGAGGCTTTCGGAGGGAAAGTTGTCCGCGCGCCGCACCTCATGCATGGCAAGACCAGCGCAGTCCTGCATGACAACAAGACAATCTTCCAGGGTCTCCCTCAACCCATGACCGCGACGCGCTATCACTCGCTCATCGTGCAGGAGAAAGATCTGCCCGCGGAACTCGAAGTCAGCGCCTGGACCACCGAAAAAGACGGCACCCGCACCATCATGGGCCTGCGCCATCGACAGCACGCAGTCGAAGGCGTGCAGTTCCATCCAGAAAGCGTGTTGACCGACGCGGGCAAGCAACTCGTCCGGAACTTCGTCGAGCGTTAGGCTAGCCGCGCAGCGGCGAGATGTGAAAGCCCGGCACGGCAGTGCCGGGAGAACCTAGCCGGGATGTGCATAGTCCGCGTCAGCGGACGGCACAACTTTCGGCGACGATCGTCAGGCCCCGCGATCGGCAAGCCCACAATTCGTTGCGGCTAACTCGCCGCCACTCCCCGCTTCGTCTTCAACTCCGCCAGCAACTGCTCAATTCGATCTTCCTTTTCAAGCGCAGCCAGCCGGTCTTCCATATTCTCCGCCGCGATCTCCGACTTGGCCTGACTGATTGCCTCCGACCGAGCCACCTTGCGTTTCATGCGATCAAATGTCGCGGCCTTCGCATTGTCGTTGACGGCAAACCGCGCATCACTGGCTTTGCCGACGGCGCGAGCCCGCCGATTCTGCGCAATCAGTAGGTCGGCCTTGCCCTGCGCCTCGGTCAGCTTCTGCTCCAGCTGCCGCAAGGCCGATTTTAGGTTCTCGACTTGTGCCTTCTGATCCGCAACTTGCTGTGCGAAGTTCTCGCTCAGCTCGCGATAACTCTCCACGCGCTCGAGCGATACCCGCGCCAGATCGTCTTCCTTCTTGTCAACGGCAAGTTCGGCCTTGCGCATCCATTCCGCGACCTTTTCCGCATTCTCTTTCTGCTTCTTCTCCAGCAGATGTTGATCGGCGATCGCGATCGCCACCTGCGTCTTGACCTGGAGAAGCTGATTCTGCATGTCAAGGATGACCTGCTTAATCATCTTCTCCGGCTCTTCTGCCTTATCGATCAGATCATTCAAATTTGCTCGAACTAATGTTGAAACTCGTTCCAGTAACGCCATGGTGAACCCCCTTCAAAAAGTTTGTCATCCCGAGGCGAGTGCTTTCCTCGCCGAAGGACCTGTGCGAGCCGCGCGAAGCCGCGTTTTTGGCGGCAGGAATCGCGCGCCTGGCTCGCTTCCCTGTTTCAATGCGCCGACCCTCCGTTCTGGTGCATCCTGTGCATGGCCGCGCACTGCGGGCACTGTGGCTGTTTTGGTCGCAACGAAGCGCCGATGGCCACTCCGATTCCGACTCCGATCGCCAGCCAGACGGCAACGTGCCCGGCGATCAGTCCAAATACGATGCCCAACGCCGCACCCAGCGCGAGACCCAATCCCGTATGCTTCGACGTGCGATTCATAACCAACTCCCAAACTCGCTTCGCTCGAGGCGGACGAGTCGTCCGTTTCTACACAACTCGAGGGTGCCCCACCCCCGGAGCCTGCCCTGAGCGAAGTCGAAGGGCGGTTTTCGTAGGGTGGGGATTTTCGCTACTCACTTGCTATCTCCGTTCCCACTCGTGCCCGCCAGCGGCGCCTTCGGAGTTTTATCTCCGATCTGCCGCACCTTGCTCAGCAGATCCGATAGAGGCATGCCCGAGAGCGTTTCGAACAAAGCCGGAACCTGCGCCGCCATCTTGGTCAGGTCGCCGGTGATCTTGTTCATGCCGGCGGCGTCGCCATTACCGGTCGAGACGACCGTGATCTTGTCGACATTCGCCAGCGGACTGGCCAGCGCCTTTACCATCTCCGGCAAACCGGTAATCAGTTTGTCGACGACCGCGGCCTGGTTGTATTCCTGATACGCCTCGGCCTTCACGTTCATCGCCTTGGCTTCGGCCTCGCCTTTCTTGAAGATGATCTCGGCTTCAGCCTCGCCTTGCTGGCGAATAGAAGAGGCATGCCCCTCGGCTTCGGCCATCAGGCGCGCCTTCTCGGCTTCGGCGAGCGTTTGAATGCGCTGACGCTCGATCTCCGCCTGCTTGAGCACGGTCGCGATCAACTCTTTTTCCCGGCGATTGATTTCCGCTTCCTGCACCTTCACCTGCTGCTCTTTCTCGACCTGCTGTACCTTCACCTGCTCGGCGACCACCTGCTGCTGCATGATGTTGGTCTGAATGTCATAAGCCTTATCGGCCTGCGCCTGCTGGCGCTTCGTGACTTCCTGGAATTGCGCTTTCTTCACTTCCAGATCGCGCTGCGCCTCGGCCTGTTTGGCCAATGAAAGCGTCTCGGCCAGAACTCGTTCTTGATCCGCCTGCGCCTTGGCCACCGCCGATTCCCGTTGCGCCAGCGCGCGCTTGATGGCCGTATCACGATCGGCTTCAGCTGCCGCCACGTCAGCGTCACGTTTGATGCGCGCCACGTCCGGTCGCCCCATGTTTGTGATGTACTCGTTCTTGTCGCGTACTTCCTTGATCGTGAACGAGATCACTTCCAGCCCCATCTTGTTCATGTCATCGGCGCAGGTCGAGCGCATCCGGTCGGAGACCATCTCCGGCTGCTTGACGATCTCTTCCACTGTGAGTTGCCCGATAATCCCGCGCAGGTGGCCCTCCATCACCAGACGAATCAACCCCTGCCGCTCGTCATCGCTCTTCGTCAGGAACTGCTCCGACGCAGTCAGAATCGATTCGGTGTCCGACTTCACTTTGATCTGCGCAACGGCCTCAACCGTCACTGCCACGCCCTGTTTCGTGTACAGATCCTGCTGCGGGGCCACGTCAAACGACATCAACTCCAGCGACAGGTCACGGCAGACCTGCACCATCGGCAGAACCATGGTGCCGTGACCCTTCACCACGCGCGTTCCGCCCAGGCCGTAAACAATCAGCGCCTGGTGCGGCCCGGCTTTGCGATATAAACGAGCCATCGCATTGATCAGGAACAGAATGACCATCACTCCCAGGCCAACAAATATCCAGATCACCATCCAGTTTGAAACTCCGCTGAACATATCGCCCTCCCCGTTACGACTGCAGCTTAAGAATGCTCTAGGGTGCCCACCCTACGCGGTTTTCGTAGGGTGGGGGTTTTGACTTCTTACACGCGGTCCCACCAACTCAGAATGCGTCGACTGCGCTCTCAAATTGAAATCGACGATTGCGCTATTCCCGTACCAGATCACGCCAAGCACACAATAAGAAATAATCAGCACCGGCCACGAAGAACTCGGTTTCAAGGCGCGCGCCGCCAACATCGCTATGGTGGAGATCGCCAGCATCGTTGCCATGATCCCGAGCCCGAGCATGACCGCGCCTTCTTTCGACGTATATCCATTCGGCTGCCAGTTCGCGTCGAAGTGCACCGCCATGCGCGACGGCAACTGATCCCACGCGCGCCAGTAATTCAGCGCATTGATCGGCAGCGCCATCCACATCAGTAGAACCAACGCTTTGTACCAGTCGCGAGTCATAACTTGTGGGGACAGCTGTCCGGTCGAGCAAAGCTCGACAGTGCGTCCATGTCTAACGTCGCGCGCCCTACGTTTCGCCGTTTTTGCGAGAAGTGGGAGTTTCGACGATGGTTTCATCTTCTCCCGCCATCTCGCTCCACAACTGCACGTAGGCAATCCCCTTCTCGTATCGTGTGACCACAACTTCCGCGCCCTTGGCCATCGCGTTGCCGTCTTCGCTGCGCGCACCACAAACGCGGCGTGTTCCCATCTGCGAATACACCAGTTCGCCCGTTCCGCCTTCCCGGATGGGAACCGATAACTTGCCGAGCACGCCTACCATCTCGTAATCGGTCGCCCGCATGTTTTCGTCTTCGGAAATCAAAATGCGGCTCAAGAACAGAAAAATAATCCCTCCGCCAACGATGCCGCTGATTACCGAGGCAATCAGCCCCAGTCCAACCCACACCGTCGAAAATCGCGTGAGCAAATATCCCGTTCCCCCAAACCACGCCAGAAACGCTGCCAGCGAGGGCGGATTAAAGGGTGATACGGCACTGCTGCGCGCAACTTTAGCTCCTCCTGCTGGCTGCGCCGCCGCTGGACCATGCGCCGCAACCGGAGCATGCGACGCAACTGGCGCCGCAGCACCCGTGGGCACATGCGCAACACCGTGTCCGTGAAAGTGCGGCAGATGCAGCCGTCCCAAGCGCGAGCCTCCAAACAAGAATGAGAAGAAGCTGAAGCAGAAGCCGACGGCGAAACAGATCAAGTAAAAATCCGACCAATCGAGCCTCGTCCCAGTCATCGGATTCGCCTCCCTTCTGCAATTGCTGTGCGATGATGACGACTACTCCCTTGCGCCAACTCCGGCCGCAACGCTTCCAGCAACCGCTCCGCCAGTCCGGGCGTATCCAGAATCGCGCCCAGCAACAGCAAGCATCGCCGCGTATCTTTCTCGCGGGCCGCCTTGATCAGCACATTGCTGATCTCCGGATCGCTCGCAAACCGCT
>JASHQK010000520.1 GCA_030039195.1 Candidatus Sulfotelmatobacter sp. | reverse complement strand
GGCCCAGAGTAGCTTCATTTTGTCGACAAGGAAAGGCAAAACTACGACATAAGGAAAACACCTGCTAAGCGCCCACACTCCGATGCATCGCTACCTTTGTTGTCCCATTTGCGAATCAGTCGGAACGGGCGAGGCTGAAATCTTCTGAAAGGCTATGATTCGAACCCCTACGAAACAATGAGGACGATTGTTTATGGACATCCGACTACTTGTTCTCACTCTTGTTCTTCTCTTTGCCGTACGGCTTAATGCACGCGATAAGACTGACGTCCTTGTGATGACGAATGGTGACCACTTGACTTGTGAAGTCAAGGGGTTGGATGGCGGTGTGCTCTATGCCAGTTTCGATTATATCGACGGTACCGCGTCGGTGAATTGGTCCAAAGTAGCCCGCTTGGAGAGCAGCCAGTTGTTCGTCGTGAGAACGGAAGGCGGGGAAGTCTACACCGGGACGCTAAGAACACCCGATGTTGCAGCCGACCGGCCGGTCAAGATTCAGGTGTTGGGAGCGGGGAAAAAAGATTCCCTCGATCGCTCACAAATCGTGCAAATGGTGGCGACTTCCGACAGGTTCTGGCAACGGTTCAATGGCGAAATAAATTTTGGTGTGATTTATTCCAAAGGCAACGAATCGACGCAGTACAGCTTGGGCTCGCAGGCCGCGTATGTTCGGGAGCGTTGGACCGCAATGGCCAATTTCAATTCCAGCCTGTCCTCCAGCACGGGAGCGAATGCTTCCACTCGAAACTCCTTCAATTTTGGTGTCCGTCATTTTCTGCCCTGGAACAACTGGTTCTACGCGGGTACAGCAGCGTTTCTGCAAAGCTCAGAACAAGGAATCGCGCTGCAAAGCACGGTGGGGGGTGGTATCGGACGTTACTTGAAGAACACAAACCACATGGACATCGCGCTAGTGTTTGGACCTGCGTGGCAGAATACCGACTACAAGAAATCCAGCGCTGCTGTGAACAATCAGAACCTTGTGGCTGCTATATTTTATGCGGATGCCCGGCTCTTCAAGTTCAGCAAGACAAACCTCGACGTTACTGCCGCGCTGTTGCCTGCCCTCTCCGATCCCGGTCGCGTTCGCTTTAACACCGACGCTTCCTATTATGTCAAGATTATCAGCAATCTGAAGTGGACTCTGTCTTTTTACGGAAACTGGGATAACCGGCCTCCGCCTGGTTTCTCCGGCAGCGACTATGGAACCAGTTCAGGGCTCAGTTGGACATTCGGCCTTAAGTAAATAGGGAGCCCTGTTGTGGTCTCAGTTCTCGAAAACCCATTTACGCCTCAACGTTTGTATCGCGACTCAGTCCAGGCGAGTAGGTGTCCCAACTAGAGGTAAGCGCACGCCCGCGAGCTCGACGCATCGTGCATTGTTGGCGCCTGACTATTTCTGCACTTGGCCCTGCCGCCTCCAATGTCGTTTGGAAGCAGACTGCCAGAAGTTACAGTTGTCGATCCTGATCACACCGGGGACACTCGGACCGGAGCGTTCAGTGGCTGACCGTGAGCGGAGAGCATTACATCAGTTCCCACCACGTTGTGACAGAGGAACCGAGAGCCGGTCCATCGACTTTGGAGATCTGCTGCATGTTCGGCTTGGATACTACCTTGCGGTGGTCTCGTCGCCGACTTGGGTACGTGTGGGTCGCTGCGAAGCGGAATTGTCTTCAGCGCTGTTGAGAGTGGACTGCCGAGCCTTGCCAAGTCTCTAAACCGCGCGGAACGAAGCTGGCTGTGAGCTGTCAGCTAATATCCGAGAGCGCGAGTGTTATCAGTTCTTGACGAAGGTCTAACGGCCGGTTTGTTTTCCGCCCTTCACAGTAGAGGAAGGGTTAGCTATCCCGAGAGCTGCCGCCTTTTGACTAGCAAAATTACTAGTTGGCAATTGTCAGAATGGGAAATAGTCTTCGGATTCGGTAAGCCCGTGCCACTTGGCAACCGATCCCGATTCTTGCAACAGGAGTTCCAGCCATGATTGCGAACCCTCGACGTAACCTTCCCCGCATACTGATTGCAGACGATCACACACTTGTTGCCGAGGCCTGCAGAAAGCTGCTGGAAAATGACTACGAAGTCGTGGCTACAGTGAGCGATGGACGATCTCTGGTCAGAGCGGTTGCAGAGTTGCGGCCTCAACTCGTCATCGTGGACGTCTCGATGCCACTTCTAAATGGTCTCGATGCAGGGCAGCAAGCGAAGGAGCTTGTGCCATCGGTGAAGCTGATCTTCCTTACGATGAACCATGACGCCGACCTGGCAGCCGAAGCTTTTCGCCGCGGCGCTTCCGGATACCTCCTGAAGACCTGCGCTGCATCTGAATTGACCCTGGCAGTTAGGGAAGTTCTGCGCGGGAAATCTTACTTGTCACCTATGATCGCCAAGGACACGGTGGACTTTCTTCTGAGACAGGACAAGAAGCTCGTGGAGGAGGCAGATCGACTCACGGAGCGGCAACGCGAAGTGCTGCAACTGCTGGCAGAGGGCAAGTGCATGAAAGAGGTTGCCGCAGTATTGAACCTAACTACGAGAACCGTGGCGTTCCACAAATATCGGATCATGGAAGTGCTCAACATCAGAACGAATGCGGAGTTGGTTCAGTATGCGATAAGGACCCACCTGATTTCAGCCTGAAGCGTATCGCTATATGGTCTTCGATCGAATGCGCTGGTTAGAATCCAGAAAAACTGCGGAGCCGTTCGCTTGCTCCAACCGGACTCGAGTGCTTCTGTGCGAGCGAAGGGAATACTTGACGAGCGCACCTGAGGGACTTCGCGAGTGGGTCGCCTGCCTTGAAGCTGTTTCCGAAGAAGAAGATTGGGTTCGAGATGGCAAAGACCGCATCGCCCGCCCGAACCCCGGTAACAATCAGAAGGTGCTGCGAAGTACCTTCAGCCCAAGCGAGAATAAAAGAGAAAGACCACCAAGCAGACCGACCAGAGGTAACATGCTTCCAGTCTTCGGTAATTCTGCCGGAGCGGCCGGTGGTGGTGTAGCCTGAGCAATCAAGATCGGCGCATCGGCCGGCGGCGCCGGGGGCGGCGGCGGCATTGAGCCCGTCACCCGAGCCTGCTGCTCGACGACAGTTATAGGCTCCTCCACGATCTTTGTCGCGGAGACTGTCATGCCTTTCTTTAAACCCCAAGCATCGACGAGCTGGCCATCGACATTGAACTTTTGGTCTTTGGGAATCTTGAACTGCTGGTTGGTGCCGTCTTCCAGGGTTAAGATCACAGTGTTCGGCGGGTTGACGTGCCACACTTTTCCTGTGACCGTCTTCACCGTGGTCACGACTTGCGGTGTCGTAGTTACGGTGATCGTTTTCTCGAGCATCATCCCAGGCTTCAAATCGTGGATGCCCAGCTGCTGCCCATTGACTGTTGCGCGGGCGCTTTCCGGCACATTCGCGATGTGACGAATTGAGCCATCCTCCATCTTCACGACCAGATCGTTGCCCGAAACATAGACCACTTCTCCACGCTCCACAGTAACCACTTGGGTAGCGGTACCGCTCGATGTGGAAGTCTGAGTTTTCACTTGTGCGCTCATGCCGATGGTGAAGGCAAGGAAGCATGCCGCCACCGCAAGCACCGGCCACACTCGTGCGCGTTTGAGTTTTGAGTTCATCGTGTTATCTCCTTCGTTGGCTTTTGCGACTGTGAATCTGAGTTGAGTAGAGCTGGTTCCCATACCACTGAGCTTGTCCGTTGGTGTTGGCTGCCACCTTCCGGCACCCCCGAAGTGACGAGCGACGCCATGACGATATAGCGCCTCGGTGCACTCCCGATGAAGTAGAAGGGGTAACACGTGACCAGCGTCAAAGTGGGAGCGGCGGTTGGCCGGAGCACGGAAGCGTCGTCTTTGTCGACGATTACAATCTGGTCAACCCGATAGATTTCAACTTCATCGAGGGTCTCCAATTCGAGCATGTCCCCAGGGCTAACATTTTTGAGCACCCGGAAGAATCCGTCTCTGTGTCCTGCGATCCCAACATTTCCGTGCTCGCCTGGACGGCTTGTGCCCGGAATGTATCCGACACCGCGGTTTAGAGTGAGATCATCAATTCCGTCGAGCACCGGTACCTCCAGGTGGACCTTCGTTATTCGCAGCACGGCAAGTGGAGGGTCGAGCTTCTCTCTGAGGCTCTTTTCGTAATCCACTACCCGTTGGGGTGACCAGCGACTGAAATCGGAACTGAACTTCCGTTCAGCCATCGATCGAGCGGGCTTTTGTTCAGGCGGTTCTTTCTTGATTTCCTGAAATCGGGACACAGCCGCGTGGGACAGGATGACGCGATGAATGTACGCTGCCACAAATATGGCACTGAGCAGCAACCCGACTGTCAACAGTGCGAGTTGGATGATTCGCAGATGCTTGTTGATGTGAGTCATTGCCCCTGAAACTCAAGTCGAGTTCGGTGGGTGAGAAGTGACTCCACGCACCTCTGTTTGAGTTCGCTCCAAAGTCTAGGGAAGAGACGTATTAGCGGTAACTGTTACTTGTTACAGTCCATAAACCCTGTTCCTGCTTGCCTTGTCGGACGGCGGGAATCTGGCGCATCTCTTTTCCGAGCAAGACCTGCCCGACATTCTGGGTACTGCCGTGCGCGGTCTGTTAAGTTTGCGAGTTGTGGATGGAGTGTGTCGGTCGTATAGCGAGTGTGGACGAGACCTTTGTTGGGTGGTGAGTGTCATGTCACAAAGCAACTGGACGGATGACAATTTCATTGACAGTATTCAGGAATGGGAAGTATGGGCACGAATCCAATACCTAGATTCTCCCACCGACTACAGAGAGTATCTTCCCCCCATGGCAGATGTGCGCCCACGCACGATTCCGGATAGCTTTGTATTGCTAGACGGCGGCTACAGATTAAGAGATTCTTCACTGCTCATGCTGATCCTCGTAACGAATGTGCTCATCACAAGTGGATGTCTTCTGTACCTTGTTGTTCACGCGCTCTAGCACCAGCACCGCAACGGCAAGCTCCAAGACAGAGTGAAATACAGCGGCCTGACCCCAGGAAGATGAGCAAGATATGCTGTCAGGCCGCTGCTAGAGGAGACCGAGGGAAGAACACGAAGATTGCCAACCGGTCGACCTCTCTCTAATCGTTGGAGTCGGGCTTCAAAGTAAGCGGTTGCGTGAGGCGAAACGTCAGCAGTGATTCGGCAGGCAGTTGGATGTCACGGTTGCCTGTCGCCGCTCCTGCCGTTCCCGCCGCTGCTCCCGCGAGCGCGCCGATTGCAGCACCCTTGCCACCGCCGGCTAGTCCGCCGATAGCTGCACCAACCCCGGTGCCGCCAACAACCGCGCCCGTTGTTCGCTTTCCTTTCCCAGTAGAGGTCTGGCCGAAGGCTTCGGTCTCAATGTTGTATTGATGTCCTTTTACCGTGATCGAATTGATCTGCAGGGCTAGAACAGCTCCCCCTTTGAATCGGCCGGCCTTTTTTGCGTCTGCTACCACTCCAGTGACGTCGGTGCCAACTGGAATTACG
>JASHQK010000519.1 GCA_030039195.1 Candidatus Sulfotelmatobacter sp. | reverse complement strand
ACGAGGTAAACGTCATATCCTTGCCTGGCGAGCGACAACGCCGACGTCATTCCGGAAATTCCGCCTCCAATCACCAGAGCCGATTTCTCGATCTTCAAATGATGGCGTTGCAGCGGTTTGAGCAGCCGTGACTTGGCCACTGCCATTCGGACCAGGTCCTTGGATTTTTTCGTGGCTTGCTCGGGCTCATGCATGTGAACCCATGAGCATTGGTCCCGAATGTTTGCCATTTCAAACAGGTAAGGATTGAGACCGGCCTCGGCCATGGTGTTGCGGAACAACGGCTCGTGGGTGCGAGGTGTGCACGATGCAATCACGACCCGCGTCAGATTGTGCTCGGCGATTTTCTCTTTGATTCGATCTTGCGCATCGTTCGAGCAGGTATACAGATTGTTCTCGGCGTAAACGACGTTGGGGAGGGTCTTCGCGTACTCGACCACATCGGGAACATTGACCACTCCCGCGATATTCGTGCCGCAATGGCAGACGAAGACACCAATGCGCGCATCTTCCTCACTCACGTCTCTTTCAGGTGGATACACCTTCGGCTTGATCAAGTCCCCGCGAGATTCTCGTAAAAGTGAAAGCGCTTGCGCCGCGGCTGCCGAAGCCTGCATGACGGTTTCAGGAATATCCTTGGGTTCGACAAACGGGCCAGCCACATAGATTCCTTCACGCGAAGAGTGCGCTGGCGTAAAGGCCGAAGTTTTGCAAAAACTGAACTCGTTGAGAGCGATTCCGAAGCGGTCCGCCAGCGCCTTCACTTCTTTCGGTGGCTGCATTCCGACGGAGAGGACGACAAGTTCATATTCGGCCGACAGCTTTTTGTCGTCTTCACCCAGATACTTAACTATCAGGTTGCGAGTGCCGGAAACTTCCGAAATGATAGGCACGCGCGAGCGGATGTAGCGCACACCTAAATCCTGGGCACGGTGGTAATACTGCTCGAAGCCTTTGCTGAAGGCACGCATGTCCATGAAGTAGATATCGCACTGCAGTCCCTCACCGAGATGTTCTTTCGCGATGATGGCTTCCTTGGTCGCGTACATGCAGCAAACTGATGAGCAGTAGTCGTGCTGGGAGTCGCGCGATCCCACGCATTGCAGAAAGGCGATGCGTTTCGGTTCTTTGCGATCATATGGCCGGAGAATGTGACCGGAATATGGACCTGAGGCCGACATCACCCGCTCGAACTCGAGTGAAGTAAGTACGTTGGGGAAGCGCCCGTAACCCAGATCTTTGCTCAGATGTGCATCATAGGTTTCGTAACCCGGCGCGAGAACGACCGCTCCTACGTCGAGCGCGATGCCCCGATCCTTTTGCGTGTAGTCGATGGCGTGCGCCTGGCATGCGGTCTCGCACAAGTGGCAGTCGCAGCAGATGCCGCATTCGAGGCAGCGCCTGGCTTCCGCAATGGCTTCTTCAGGCGTGTATCCGACGTGAACCTCAGCGAAGGTCTTCCCACGCGTTTCCGGATCGAGCGCCTGCATCGGTACCTGGCGCTGCATGAGAGCGCCGGTAGTATCCACGGTGTACTCTGTTTTGTACGGCCCTTCTAACTCGCGCCCCTCGCGCAGGTCTTGATGATTCAGCCAGCGATCGATGGACTTTGCCGCGCGTTTTCCTGCGAGTTGCGCATTGATCACGACATCGGGACCGGTCACGCAATCGCCGCCGGCAAAGACGCCGGGCAGCCCGGTTTCGAGCGTCAGCGGATCGGCCTTGAGTGTTGCCCATGCTGTCATTTCAAGACCGAGACGCTCGCCAAGGGACTTCGTGTCGGGTGACTGGCCGATGGTCACGATCACTGCGTCACACGGGATAGCGAATTCGGAGTCGGGAATGGGTTCGGGGGCTGGCCGGCCACTCGCGTCGCGCGTTCCCAATTTCATCTTCTGGCATTCCAGAGCTGCAACTCGACCATCAGCACTCCGACGAAACGATTTCGGCGCAGTCAGGAACGTTAACTTGATGCCTTCGCGCTTTGCGTCCTCGATTTCGCGCTGGTCGGCAGGCATTTCTGCGCGGGTGCGCCGGTAAACGATCGTGACCTCCGCCGCACCGCAACGCAGCGCTGTCCGGGCCGCATCCAGAGCCGAGTTGCCGCCTCCGATGACAAGCACTTGCTGACCCGGAACCGCGGACTTTTCCGCATTCGTCTTTTCCAGATTGACCGTGCGCAGAAACTCCACTCCCCCGCTCACGCCCGGCAAATCTTCGCCGGGGATCTGAAGTCTGCGTTCGACATGCGCGCCGATGGCAACGAAAACCGCTCCGAAGCTCTTTCGCAGCTCGTCGAAGGAGATGGCGCGCCCTACGGGCGTGTTCACCAGGATCTCAATTCCGATTGCGCGGAACCTATCCAACTCGGCGTTCAGCATTGGCCGCGGAAGCCGGAACGAGGGAATGCCAACCGCAAGCATTCCGCCTGCGGTTGGAAGCGCCTCGAAGATGGTCGGATGGTAACCGAGCTGCCGCAGTTGATAGGCGCAGACGAGTCCAGCCGGACCCGAACCGATAATGGCAACTCGCTCCGGACGATCCGGCAAAGTAGGTTGTGGCAGTTTGTAATTTGGAAAATAGTCTGTGATGAAGCGCTTTAGCGCGGGCAGATTGAGTGGGTCGTCTACGCCGGCCCGACTGCAAGCGGTAGTGCACGGGTGAGTACAGATACGGCCACAAATTGAGG
>JASHQK010000518.1 GCA_030039195.1 Candidatus Sulfotelmatobacter sp. | reverse complement strand
AATGACAGACCGAAGAGGCTGACGACCGAGAGCAGGCGATCGTCCCAGCGATTGCGATGAAGAGCCGAACGGACTCCGGCAGGAATCGAGAGCACGACAGCGATGAACAACGACGCAAGCGTGAGCTGCAGCGTGTAGGGATAACGTTGCACAAGAAGTTGCGCAACGGGCTCGTTGTAGCGAAGGGAACGTCCGAGATCGCCGTGGAGGACGCCGGTCCAGTAGCGAATATATTGTGTGCCGAGCGGGGCATCGAGTCCATAGGCGTGGCGCGTGGCGGCGATGTCTGCTGGCGGCGCGCCTTCGCCGAGCATCTGCGCGATGGGATCTCCCGGAACGAGATGGATGAGCAGAAAAACGATGCTCACTACCAGCCAGATGACCGGGAGGGTTAAGAAGACGCGTTGGAGGATTAACTTCAGTTGTCAGTACCCCGCTATTAGTCCTTAAAGCTCGTTCGCCGCCAGTTCACGAAACATCCTAGGCTCTCTCATTCTGAGCGAAGTGAGCTGGTAGGAGCTCGCGAGTCGAAGAATCCCTTTCGCCCGACCGGCAGAGGCGGCGCATCAGGGAGTTTTCTGCTGCGCGGCGAGAATATCCCTCTGCAATCGATATCGGTATGCGGTGTAGCGATCCTTCGGCTGCGTGCGACGGCTTGCTTCGCGAGCCCTCGCTACTCCGCTCAGGATGACAGACGTCGGAATTTTCTCTCTAAAATGACAATCTCACGTAAGAACGATTGAGTTCTAATGCCCCGCTCCCGTCGCCGCTTCGGCTTCGCCTCTCACCTCGGCCATTTTCTCGATCCGCACCAGCGCGATGCGGTGGCCCTCCATCTCTTCGACGGTGTAACGGCGGCCTTCGTACTCGAACGAGTCGCGCAGCATCGGGATGCGCTGCAGACGCGCAAGAATGAATCCAGCCAGCGTTTCGAAGCCGGCGTCGTGCGGCAAAATCAGACCGTATTCCGTTTCCAGATCGCGAATATTGACCGAGCCTTCGAGCACCAGCACAGATTCGTCTTCGAGCGCGGGCTCGCTGGGCGAAACGTCGAACTCATCTTCGATATTGCCGACCAGCTGCTCAAGAATGTCTTCGACCGTGATCACGCCTGCAGTCGATCCGAATTCGTCGACCACGACGGCCATGTGACGGCGGCGCTCTTTGAATTCGTCCAGTAGCTCGGCGAGAACTTTCGTCTCCGGAACCACCAGCACGTCGTGCATGATCTGGCCGATTTGCATCTTCGAGATGCGCGTCGCGCTGGTCTGGCCGAGATTGCTGAGGCGCAGACGCATCCATCGCATGAGGTCTTTGTAGTAGAGCACGCCGACGATGTGTTCCGGACCGCGCAGCGGATCGTAAATCGGGATGCGCGAATGCTGGCCGTCGACTACGCGCACGAGCGCCTCATCGAGCGTGAGATCGGAAGGCAAAGAGAAAATGTCGGGCCGGGCAACCATCACTTCGCGCACCGTGATGCTGTCGAGTTCGATGGCGCTGTGAATCATCTCTTCCTGAAACTCGGGAATCTGGCCGAATTGGCGGCTGGCCGTGACGATTAATTTGAGTTCGTCGGGCGAATGCACGGCGCCACCGCGGCGCGCGAGCTGCGCTCCGAAAAGGCGCAACACCATGCCTCCGGAACGGCGCATGAAGAAGAGAATCGGCCGCGTGATGGTTAGGAAGGCTTCCATGGGCGCGGCGACGGCCAGGGCAATCTGCTCGGCGCGCTGCAGGGCGAGCGTTTTGGGAACGAGCTCGCCGAGTAGAACGTGCATGTAAGTGATCAGGCTGAAGGCGATCGCGATGGCAATCGTATGGGCATAAATCTCCATGTGGGGCAGACGTTGTACGAAGTGCAGATTTCCGACCAGCCCCGCCACCATGGGCTCGCCGATCCACCCCAAGGTCAGGCTGACCATGGTGATGCCGAGTTGGACGCCGTTGACAACTTCGTCGAGATTCTGGTGCAGGCGCTGGACAATGCGGGCACCGATGCGTCCGGACTCAATGAGTTGCTGGATGCGAGTATCGCGAATGCTGACCAGGGCGAACTCGGCCGCCGCGAAAAATGCGTTCGCCGCCACGAGTAGCAGGATCAACAGCACCCGCAGCAGGACAAAGGCAATCATGGAAGGCTAATTCTAACATCGGGCAGCGTACCGCCGACCTCAGACGTCAGACATCAGACCTCAGGCGTCAGACCTTGGACCGCAGACATCGGGCTCAGGGCCGAGGTCTGAGGTCCAAAGTCAGAGGTCTGAAGTCCAAGGTTCCGGTGTCCGCTTTTCGTAAAACGTGGCCGAGATCACAAAAAATCACCAGCCGGATGCGCTATCCTTTTTGTATACGGCTTGTCTAAGTAGTAGGCAGCGGACAGGTCCCTGCCGGTTTTCTTCGGGTCCAGGTCGCAGCCGGCATTTCGAACCATAATTCTCTTGAAATCAGGAACAAAAACGGCCCCGGGCACGTACAACAGAAGTGAGAACTGGCAGGGGCCGGCGATCATACCAGCCCAACCATCAACTTCTACCCCCAGCACGTGCAAGGAGGCTTTGTGAACGGTAACGGCAATCATAAGAAGAAACGCCGCCGAGTGTGGATCTGGAGCGGCGTCGCCATAGCCCTTGTGCTGCTGATTGCGGGCGGAGTCATCGCCGCAACCCGCGGCGGGACGAAGATTGATCCGACCAAGCTGGCCAAAGTAGAACGGGGCGACCTCGCGAAAAGCGTGGTTGCGACCGGCAAGGTCACGCCCATCACGAAGGTCGAAATAAAGTCGAAGGCCAGCGGCATCGTGAAGAAGCTGTACGTCGATTATGGCGATCGGGTGAAGCAGGGACAGTTGCTGGCGCAACTCGACAAGGCCGAGATTCAGGCGCAGGTCGATCAATCGCGCGCGGCTCTTGAAGCGGCTGAAGCGAACCTGAAGAGTGCGCAGGCGGATTATCAGCGGGCCAAGGTCGATGCCGAAGGCCCCGATGTGCCGCTGCTGAAACGCGCCTACGATCGCACGCTCTCTGAGGCGAAGTACGGCGTTGTTTCCGCTTCGCAACTGGACGACGCCGACAAGAACTATCAGCTTGCCCTCAACAAGCAGAATGTGGCCAAGGCGCAAGTCACCGTGCTCAATGCCAAGATTGCCCAGGCCCAAGCGCAAGTCGTGGAAGATCAGGCGAACCTCAAGCAACTCGAAGAGCAGCTCAGCTATACCGATATCGTCTCGCCGATTGACGGCATTGTGCTCTCGCGCGATGTCGAAATTGGCGATGCGGTCAGCTCGATTCTCGTGCTGGGTTCGTCCGCCACGCTAGTTATGACGCTCGGCGACACCAGTGAAGTTTACGTTAAAGGGAAAGTCGACGAGAGCGACATCGGCAAGGTGTATCTCGGACAGCGGGCGCGTATCAAGGTGGAATCGTTTAAGGACAAGACGTTTGAAGGCAAAGTGACGAAGATTTCTCCCATGGGCGTGGAGAAAGACAATGTCACCACATTTGAAGTGCGCGTATCGATTCAAAATCCGGGCGGCGAATTGAAAGCGGAAATGACCGCCAACGCCGAGATCATCCTCGACGAACACAAGAACGTACTGCAGATTCCCGAAGGCGCGATCATCTACGACCAGAACAAGAGAGCTTACGCCGACATTCCCGATCCCAAGGGAAAAGACGGAATGGACAAGGTCGCAATCAATATCGGGATCTCCAACGGCGCCAAGACCGAGGTCCTGAGCGGGCTGAAAGAAGGGCAAGAGGTCGTGTTGCAGTAGTCCTGAGTCCTCAGTCCCGAGTCGCAAACCTCTGCGTTCCGACGGTGGAGGGGTGCACTACCCCATTAGCTTCGGAGAAGGGCGATGAAACCAGCAGCGATATTGGCTTTTCAGCCTCCCGACTCGCGGCTCGGGACGCGGGACTCGATCGCGACTGAGGACTCGCTTGCGGATCATGCGCCAATTCCCCTCTCCGAAATTTTTCGAGAGGCCGTCGCCACCTTTCGCGCGCACAAGATGCGAACATTTCTCACCATGTTCGGCATCGTCTGGGGAATCTCTTCGGTCATTCTGCTGGTGGGCCTGGGACGCGGCTTCGTGGTCGATCAGAAAAAACACATGGAGACGCTGGGGAAAGACCTCGTCATTGTATGGGGCGGGCGCACCAGCGCGCAGGTTGGTGGAATCGCCGCCGGGCGTGAGATCCGGCTGAATGTCGAAGATGCCGAGCTGATCCGCGACGAATGCTATCTAATCAAGAATGTCAGCCCCGAATTGCGGCGGACCATTCCGGAAGTGAGCCAATTCAATTCCGCCAGCCGCGGCGTGGTCGGAATGTGGCCCTCGTATCAGGAGTTCCGTTCCCTGAAACTTTCTGAAGGACGCCTGATCACCGACGAGGACGAACAAGAAGGCCGGCGCGTGTTGGTACTCGGTTCGAAAGCGTACCGGCAGCTTTTTCCCGGGCAGCCCGCGATCGGCGCAACCGTGCTCGTGCAAGACATGCCCTACACGGTCGTTGGAGTGCTGGAAGAAAAGAAGCAGAACTCCAATTACAGCGGCCCCGATAACGATTATCTGTTCGCGCCCTACTCGGCCGTGTCGCGCGACTTTCCTCCTCCCGACAAGCCGGGCGCGGGTATCACGCGCGGCTATCTCGACGACATCGTTTTTCAGGTAATCGATCCCGAAGACCATGAAGCCGCGGTGATGCAGGTGCGGCGGACGATTGCCCGCGTGCGCCATTTCGATCCCCTTGACAAAGATGCGCTCTTCATCTGGGACACCATGGATGGCGCCAAGCAGCTGGCGAAGATCTTCGAGGTGGTCACGATCTTCTTCGGCTGTGTCGCGATCGTGACGCTCTGCCTCGGCGGCATCGGGGTGATGAATATCATGCTGGTTTCGGTGACCGAGCGCACCCGCGAAATCGGAACCCGCAAAGCTATGGGTGCGACCAAGCGCGACATCCTGCGGCAGTTTTTTGCAGAATCCGCGATGCTGACGATTGTCAGCGGCATTCTCGGGCTCTCCTTCGGCCTCGGGATTTGCATCGCGATGACAACCGTGCCCCTGCCCGATTTCGTTCCGCATCCGATTATTTCGCCAATTTCGATCGTTGCTTCGATCCTCACTCTTTCGTTGATTACCGTGACGGCGGGCATGTATCCGGCGCGCCGCGCGGCCGAGATGACACCTGTGGAGTCACTACGCTATGAATAACACTCAGAATCTTCGCTCAACTCAGGTCTCCAACCGGCTTGCGGTCATGGCCGCGCTGGTCGTGTTTCTCGCAACCACAACCGCGTTCGCATCTACGCCGCAGGGAACGTTCGACCGGACTCTGCAGGTGAACGGCCCAGTGGATCTCAACGTCCTCACGCGCTCCGGCGACGTCACCATTCGCGCCGGCGCCTCCGGATCGGTGCAGATCCACGGCAAGATTTTTGTGAGCGACCACTGGCTCTTAGGGGGCGACCGGCAAGCCGACGTTCACTCCATTGAGCAGAATCCGCCCATTCGTCAGGACGGCAACAGCATTCACATCGACTATGTGACCATGCGCAACATTTCCATCGATTATGAAATCACCGTGCCCGCCGACACGAGCGTCCGCACGCACACCGGTTCCGGCGACCAGACCATTGAAGGGACCCATGGCAACGTTGACATCGAGACTGGCTCGGGCGACGTGAAAATGCGAAACGTCATAGGGGACATTCGCCTGCAGACGGGTTCCGGCGACGTTCGCGCGCTTCAGATGGCGGGCGCGGTGAAGGGCAGCACAGGCAGCGGCGATGTCGAAGTGGAAGAAACCGGCGCGGGAGATGTCGACTTTCATACCGGCTCGGGCAACATTACCGTGCGCGGCATTCAGGGAGCATTCCACGGCGAGGCGGGCAGCGGCGACATCACGGCCGAAGGCACTCAGAGCGGAACGTGGGAAGTCCGCACCGGATCGGGCAACGTGCACTTGAAACTTCCACCAAACGCTGCTTTCGACGCCGACATTTCAACCAGTTCGGGATCGGTTGACGTTGAACCGCCGATCGAAATGACCGTGCAGGGACGCATAGGAGAAATGCACAAGCACGTGCAGGGCAAAGTCCGCGGCGGTGGTCCGCTGGTGAGCGTGCACACCGGCTCGGGCGACATCCATATTCAATAACTTCTGTTGCCACGGATTCACGCGGATGAACGCGGATAGAAAGAATTCACAAAATGTCTTCATCCGTGTTGATCCGTGTAATCCGTGGCCAAGAAGTTGACTTATGTTCCTAAAAGAGCTCATTTCGCAAGGCTGGCAAGCGCTGTTGCGCGACCGCATGCGCTCGGCACTTACCATGCTGGGCATCGTCTGGGGACTGGCATCGGTCGTGCTGCTGCTCGCCTATGGCCAGGGACTGGGCGGCGCCGTGCTCAACGCGTTCCTGAATATGGGGAACAACGTTATCGTGCTGTGGCCGGGGCAAACCAGCATGCAGGCCGGCGGCCAACGCGCGGGCCGGGCGATCAAATACGAACTCGAAGATGTCGAAGCGATTCGCGACGAAGTGCCGATTGTGCGCGCAGTGAGCGGGGAGATCGACCGCGATTTCGGATTCAAGCGCGGTACCCGCGTGGTCTCGATCATGGTCCGGGGGGTCGATTTGCCTTACGGCCAGATGCGGAAACTCACGCTCGCTGACGGCCGATACTTCGACGAGACCGACTTTACCGATCATCGGCGTGTGGTGATTCTCGGGTATGAGGCGGCGAAGAAAGTTTTTCAGGGCGCGCCCGGCGTGGGACAACACGTCGAAATCGGCGGACTGGACTTTGAGGTCATCGGAACGATGCGCAACAAAATCCAGGATTCCATGTATCAGGGTCCGGACAACGAGAACGCATTCATTCCCTTCGGGCTGATGCGAGATCTGAAAAACCTTCGCGATCCCGATGAGATCATCATTCAGCCGACTTCGGCGGCGTTGAACAAGAAAGCGCTGATGGCCACGCGCGAGGTGATCGGGCGCCGGCACCATTTCGATCCGAAAGACGACAAAGCCACGCCGGAGTGGGATACGATCGAAGACCGCAGCATGATCAATGCGTTCTCTTATGGTCTGCAGGCGGTGCTCGGATTGATTGGCGTGTGCACGCTGGCCGTAGGTGGGATCGGCGTGATGAATATCATGCTGGTCTCGGTTACCGAGCGCACGCGCGAAATCGGATTACGCAAAGCCATCGGCGCCCGGCCGCGGCACATCCTGGTGCAGTTCTTACTCGAGGCTCTGGTGCTGACGTTCCTGGGCGGCCTGATCGGCATGGCTGTCGCCGAGTTCTTCACCTGGGTAATCCCTCCCATGCCGCTCTATGACGAGTTCTACAAGACAGCCGATCACGAAGGCGCAATCTTCCTGCATGCGTCGATGGGCGTCATGATCATCTCCTTCATGATTCTGTCGATGGTGGGCATCACCTCCGGATTCTTCCCTGCCCTGAAGGCCGCGCGCCTGAATCCGATTGAAGCGCTGCGGTACGAGTAGTCCTGGGTCGCGATCGCAATCCCGGCTGATTCTCGTGATCCCGAATCCTTGTCATCCTGATCGCGTACTTTGCGCGAAGGATCTGTGGACGTCAGCAGGTGTGCCACGATGTTGGCTAGCCGCGATTACCCTCGTGCCTTGACCCGCAGGCCTTCCCGCAATTACCTTCGCGATATCAGGGAAATTCTTGTCTTCTACAACCTGGGTTATCTACTTTCTTATCTGCGAGGGAACGTTGGCGCATCGTCCGATTATCACTCTGACCACCGATTTTGGACTCAACGATCATTTTGTGGGCGCGATGAAGGGAGTCATTCTCGACATCGTGCCCGAAGCGGCGATTGTCGACGTTTCGCACGCTGTGCAGGCGTTTGATGTGCTCGACGGCGCCATCGCCATATCTCAGGCATATTCCTATTTTCCCAACGGCACCGTACACGTTGTGGTCGTAGACCCGGGCGTAGGCACGACGCGGCGGCCCATCATTGCTTCGAGCGACGGATATCACTTCGTCGCACCCGACAATGGCGTGCTCTCCATGGTCTATGCGAAGGAAGAACGCATGCATGTGCGGCATGTGACCTCCGACCATTATTTCCGCCAGCCGGTGAGCAACACATTTCACGGGCGCGATGTGTTTGCGCCGATCGCGGCATACCTGGCCAAGCAGGTCGATTCGCACAAATTCGGAGAGGAGGTCGAAGACTACGTGCGTTTCGCTGCGCCGCGCCCCAAGCCCGCCGGCGACAATCGCATTCGCGCCGTGGTGCTCAAGGTCGATCGTTTCGGAAACCTCATCACCAACGTGACTCCGCAAGACGTTCCTGCGCTGTTTTCCGACAAGCCGGGTGCGTTCAAAATTGCCGTGGGAAATAAGGAAGTCACCGAAATCCGGACGGCCTATGCCGATGCCGCGCCCGGGCAAGTCTTCGGCATTCTCGGCAGCATGGGATATCTGGAAATCGCCGCCAACCGCGCTCCCGCCTCTCAGATTACCGGCGCAAATAAGGGCAGCGAAGTCAGCATCGTGCTGGGAGATGCTGCCGCGGCAGGAAAAAGCGCTTGAGGAAACTGCTTTCACCACGAATCCGGAGAAAAAGAGCTGAACTCTTTTTCTCTGTGACTCCGTGTCTCCGTGGTAAATCGCGAAGCTCAGGGATTCTTCGGCTTGGGATGCACGTAGCGCTCCATCTGGCCCGTCCAGCCCAGAAAACGCCACAGGTTGCTGCGCTCGCGCCACATGAACTCCCAGAATTCCAGGAATCCGATCTGTGTCATCTTCACCCCGGTGTAGGTTTCGATCCGCCACAAAAGATAAGGGCTGCGCCAGGGCGCGAGGCGATGTCCCCGGGTCGCGTTCCACAGAAAGCGCAATCGTGAGCGCATGCCCGCATCATAGCGTTTCCGACGCAGATTCCCAAGCCACTGCCGAGCTTCGCTCTGCCGGACAGCCGAGGGTGGCTGTCTCTTCTCGATAGAGGACACGAAGGATGCGCACGCTGGTTCTCTTCGTGCGCGTTTCTGATCTTTGTGGTTAATCGGGTCGTACCCGAAATCCTCTTGACTTGACCCGTCTTCCGGATCAAAATTGCAGCGCTCGATTTCCCCCCTCAAACAGGTTCGTTCGTCGGATATTCCGTCGGAAGCCACCCGTGTTGGGGCTCGGAGCGTGCCCGACGGGATCACGTTGCATTCCGCGCCCGATTGCAACGTCGATGGCAAA
>JASHQK010000517.1 GCA_030039195.1 Candidatus Sulfotelmatobacter sp. | reverse complement strand
GCGGCTTGCCAGCTCCAGAGAACGATCAACGTCGTCGCTACTCCATAAGGATGAAAGCGAGATGGAACCATACAAGATCCGCAACACAACCCAACCCCCGTCTCACGCACAGGGGCTGGAAGGCAGGGAAAAATCTCCTCCTTCCGGTCGAGGGAGAAAAATGTCCTTGACTTCTCCTCTTATAGATCCGGATGTTGCGTCAATCATCCAGTGGCGGAGCGATCATAGAGAGCCCAACTCATAGTCGAAAGGAATCCCAGCACCGGGAATCCGAGGTAGAAGGCTGTTGAAATCCAAATGCCCAGACCCCAAATTCCTCCGTAGACTGCGTAGTTGCGGAGTTCCCAAGTTGGGTTAACCCAGCATCCGCTAAACCACGCCCACAATACGAAATGCAAGAAAAGAAGAAGCAGACTGACGGCGTTTGGGACAGGCCACTTACGCAAACTGTAAAGAAGGCCGCAAAGAACAACTACGACCGTCTCGAAAACGAGTATGGGAGCATAGGGTTGGATCGAGAGGTGGAAAAAATCGAATGGGTAAGTCACGACCAGCAACGGGAAACCTGCGATGCACACCGCTCCGCCGAGGGTGCGTATGAGCCTTTGAGTTATCGCAAATTGCGTCAAGAGCCACAACAGAAGAAAGATGGAAGAGCCCACAATAATTGACCAACAAACCTGCTCCACCACGGTTTGAGGTTCTATAAGACGTATGCGGGTATACAGATAATGCGCCAGAGAAGACTCTTGCTTTGCTTCCACACGCTCGTGCCACACGAGGATCCAAGCGAGGTTCAGCGAGAAAAGAGCTACATGTATCCGCAATAACCACGCATTCGATGGCAGCATACGCCCTCAGGCTATTGGACACCGCCAGGCGCTCGATTTTCAGCTTACGTCCGTAACGCTGCTAGCAGGCCATCGCGCTCAGATTTCGATCTGTTTCGATGCAATTCGCAGCGGAAGAAGGTGAGAGTATCCGCGAGGTTGGGGATGATTCGCGTTTCCTGTTGACGAACACCACAGTGTTCGTGTTAAGATTTTCAACACAAGTTTGCCCCTGTCTTTAATGGCATGGGCGGACCTGAATTTCATGCAGAGTGGCTGAGGGACGAGCCCTGAGACGCCACGGCAACCGCACCGGGATCATATATCCCGGCTGGCAGGTGCCAACTCTCTCCTGGAAACAGGGAACATGAGATTCGGCTGCGAGCTGTATCTGCATCCGATAGCCTCTTTTCCTTTTCCTGGAAAATGAGGCCTTTGCTTTTTAGGCCACATTTTCCGGCTCGTCCTCAGCTATTCGCTGAATTTCGGAAGCGCGCCAAGCACGCGATTTATTCGCCCGCAAGAAGCGCGGGCGATTCGCGCGGCGCGCCCAGGTCCTTCGGACCGCGAAGAACGCGGTCCTCAGGATGACAACACGGTTCCGAGTTTCGGAATACGAAAGCGAGTAGCCACATGTCACATTATGAATTGCGATGCCGGGAATGCGGACGAACCTGGGGAAACCAGCCCCGCTCGATCTGCGACGATTGCTTCTCTCCTCTGGAAGTCGTTTACGACTACGGCGCGCTGCGGGCGCAGACCAATGGAAATGCGCTGACCCGCGAGCGGATTTCCCAGAGATCGCCGAACATGTGGCGCTACGCCGAGCTTTTGCCCCTCCCCCAGGGGTTTCAACCGCGACTGCCGGTCGGATTCACTCCGCTGTTTAACGCTCCGCATTTGGCGGAGCGCCTGAGTGGGACGGCGGCCGCGGCCAATCTCTACATTAAGAACGACGCGGTTTGCCTGCCCACACTCAGTTTTAAGGATCGTGTGGTTGCGGTTGCGCTGGCCAATGCCCGCGCGTTTGGATTCGACACGGTCTCGTGTTCGTCGACGGGAAATCTGGCGAACGCAGTCGCCGCGCATGCGGCTCGGGAAGGCTTGAAAGCGTGGATCTTTATCCCCGCCGATCTGGAGCCGGCGAAGATTCTCGGCACAAACGTTTTCGGTGCGAAGGTTGTGCGTATCGCCGGCAACTACGATCAGGTGAACCGACTGTGCTCGCAGATCGCCGACGAGCATCATTGGGGATTTGTGAATGTGAACCTGCGTCCCTATTACGCGGAAGGATCGAAGACCGTGGGATTCGAGATTGCGGAGCAACTCGGCTGGCGGTTGCCCGATAACGTGGTTTGCCCGATGGCGGGCGGATCGCTGATCACAAAGATCAAGAAAGCTTTCGATGAGTTGATCAAGCTGGGATTGGTCGAGCCCAAAGAAGTGAAATTCTTCGGAGCGCAGGCGACGGGATGCTCGCCGATTTCGACGGCGGTGAAAACAGGATCGTCGGAGATTGAGCCGCAGAAGCCGAATACGATCGCGCGCTCACTGGCGATCGGCAATCCGGCGGATGGTCACTACGCGATCAAGACAATCAAGGGCACCGGCGGATGGAGCGAGGATGTGAGCGATCCGGAAGTGATCGATTCGATTCGGCTGCTGGCCGAGACGGAAGGCATTTTCACCGAAACAGCAGGAGGCGTGACCGTCGGATGCGCGGGCAAACTGTATCGGCAAGACCGAATTCTGCCGGAGGAGACGACAGTTCTGTGCGTCACCGGAAACGGGTTGAAGACGACGGACGTGCTGGCGGGGGTGTATCGCACGGAGCGTCCGATTGCGGCGAAGCTCGGGGAATTCGAGAGCTACCTGCAGCAGACGCTCGATGTGGCGGAGGTGCCGGAAGCCATTCGCGCGGCGGACGAAGCCGTGCAGGTGGGAGCGTAGCCATGGCGATCACGGTACAAATTCCGACTGCATTGCGAAAGCATACGGC